>JALSQB010000147.1 GCA_026985655.1 Campylobacteraceae bacterium
ACAACCCCACCATAACAGGCGTGTTGTTTCTCTTGGCTTATCTTTTTATGGAATATGAGTTGCTTGGTTTCTATGTTGGTTATGGCAATTGAGCTGTCATCACAGCTACTCTCTATGCTTAGTATCATTTTTTCTTTTTTTAGCTATTATACCCAAAAGAGGAAAGAATTTTCTAGGTGTTTTACCCTATCAAATTTATAAACTTAGAGTATTTAGCAGGAATTTCTATCTTTCTATCTTTAATAAGGGCTTTAAAACGTGAATCGTTCCAGTTGTTAGAGGTCGTAATATTGTCAAAAGTTAAATAGTTTTTTCCTCTTTGTGCATCTTTTAAAATGTTATAGTTCTTGGCTTCAATGGTTAAAACATCAGTGAAAAATCTAGGAACAAAAGAGATGATAAGCTTTTTGCTTGTTGTATCGATGCTAAATGCTTTTAGTTCACCTATTTGTTTCTTTTTTAAGTAGTATCCTACAATTTTATGGGCTGTTTTTGAAAAGGTTTGTCCTTTTGCTTTTGTTAAAAATCTTAACATTTTATCTCACTTATATAATTTAATATTTTTTTAATATTGTACTAATAACTTCTTAAACTCACGATTAATCAACACTTAATATGCTATAATTTTCTTAAAAAAAAGGTAATAAAAATGGTACGATATTTGTTAATTATAGCACTTTTGGCTAACTTTACTTATGCTAATTCAGAAAAATATTTTATTAAATTTGGAAGTTTTAAAAATTTACAAGCTTTAGAGAGAGCTATTGACCGATTACCCTCTAATTTACGCAGGCATGTTGCCATTGTCCGTTCAGGAAATTGGTTTATTCCTTTTGCGTATTATACGCCCAATAAAAATGCTTTAAGAGCTAAAGTTTCAGGCTATCTACCTTATTTTAGAGATGCCCATATTGCACACTCCTCTTCTATGTTACAACACCCTTTGGTGCGTAATTATGCGAAAAATCGTAGTGTACAAATGACCCGACCCGTAAGAAGAAAAGCTCCTGCTTACATTCGCCAAACTCCCCCTCGTTATGTTCCATCTGTACCGAGATACAATCAAAATAGTATCTTAGCACTTCCTCTTGCCAAGACCATTCCTATGGACAGACCAGTGAACCGACCAGTTGTGACTCAAAATTTTGTCACCAAAAAAATTGTTATGAACCCTGTGGAAGAGAAAGATGTTTTTTCTTCTGTTAAACCTAAAAAATATAAACACTTTTCCAAAGAGATGTTAAGTGGGCAGAGTTATTATT
Source organism: Campylobacteraceae bacterium (assembly GCA_026985655.1). Taxonomy (GTDB): domain Bacteria; phylum Campylobacterota; class Campylobacteria; order Campylobacterales; family Sulfurovaceae; genus UBA1140. Next base: position 1,263 of record JALSQB010000147.1, read on the forward strand.
TGGCATACAAAAAAACAAAAGTTAATCCTGCTTTACTTATTAAAGTGACATTTGAAAATCATCGTGTAAATTATCAGCCAATTGTTGGCGATATGCAGATGAACAATGCCAATTATTTGGTAGAGAATCATAAACTCTACATGTTTGCTGATGCTTTTACCCCAAATGGGACATTTTCTAAACTAGATGAGCCTAGAGATAAGTACTTTATTGTCTCTTCATGGGCAAATGGAAAAAAGCTAAATACCTTACGCTACTATTATAAAATGAATGATGCTAAACGCTATTTGGGCATTAGCACCACCGATGGTTTATCTGAAGTACTATCAGAGGGCGAGTATGATGACTCTTTTTTAGATGACTAAGGTATTACCTTAGCAACATTCAACGCCGAAACCAAGGCGTTAATGGAGGCATAAGAGATATTTTCTCCTATGCCCACTCCATAACTAACCTCATTGTGACTTTTAATGCCAAAGTAAGCAACGGCTTTTGAAGATTTTCCCTTACTTAAGGCGTGTTCACGGTACTCTAGCACTTCAAAATTGACACCCAATGTCTCAAACGCACGACAGATAGCTTCAATAATCCCTGTGGCTTTTTGAGAGACCTTATGTTTTACCTCACCTATGTAAAAGTCGCCCTTAATGCTTGTTGTTTCGCCCTCAATGTTTATCTCTAAATTCTTTATGTGGTAAGGCTTGGTTTGATTGACAAAGGTTGCCTTAAAAATCTCCTCAATTTTAGCTTCACTTACCACCCCTTCTAGTTTGTCGCTAACCTCTTGAACTTTTTTTCCCACAAAAGCCTCCATGGCTTTAGGAATTTGGTAGCCAAAATTGCTGTTTAAGATGTAGGCTACACCTCCTTTGCCTGATTGGGAATTAATCTGAATAATCGACTCATAATCTCGTCCTACATCTTTGGGGTCAATGGGTAAGTATGGCACATACCACAAGGTGTTTTCTTCTTGTTGTTGCATTCCTTTTTTGATGGCATCTTGATGTGAACCTGAAAAAGCTGTATAGACCAAGTCGCCCACATATGGGTGGCGAATGTGGGTGGGTATTTCGGTTGAAGCCTCTACTACTTTTACAATCTTATTGACATTGGACAAATCTAACTTAGGGTCAATGCCTTGGGTAAACATATTTAACGCAACGGTCACAATATCTACATTTCCTGTGCGTTCCCCATTGCCCAACAATGTTCCCTCAACCCTGTCTGCTCCTGCCATTAAGCCAAGTTCCGTTGAAGCCACAGCACAACCACGGTCATTGTGGGCATGAACGCTAATCAAAACATTTTCACGGCGTACAATGTTACGTGACATATACTCAATTTGGTCAGCATAAACATTGGGCGTTGCCGATTCCACGGTGGAGGGCAAGTTCAATATCATCTGCTCTTTAGCTTGTGGATTCCACGCTTCAATGACAGCATTGGAGATTTTGACAGCAAAGTCCAACTCGGTTTGGGTAAAGCTCTCTGGTGAATACTCAAACCTTACATTTCCCTCAAAATTGGTAAAATGCTCTTTTATCCACGCTACGCCGTTTAATGCCATTTGGATTATTTGCTCTTGGCTTTTTTTGTACACCACCTTACGTTGCATTGTTGAGGTAGGATTGTACAAGTGAACAATGACATTTTTAGCCCCACGTAAGGCTTCGGCACTCTTTTGAATTAAATGTTCACGTGCTTGGGTCAAGATTTGAATGCTCACATCATCAGGAATTAAATCGTTCTCAATTAAGTGACGCGTAAAGGCATATTCCACTTCACTTGCACTGGGAAAGCCAATCTCAATCTCTTTGAATCCAAGCTCCACCAACAAGTTAAAAAAACGAATTTTCTTCTCCAAGCTCATGGGTTTAATTAAGGCTTGATTCCCATCACGTAAATCAACCGAACACCAAATGGGTGCGTGGGTAATTTCACTATTAACCCATTGTCGGTCGGGCAAAGCTATCTTGTTAAATTTTTGGTATTTCATATTGTAATCCTAGGGTACAGTAAGTGTGAACACATCACACGTCAAATTAAAGTTTATGGTGCAAAAAAGTTTATAAAAAAGTATGGGGCATTACGCAGAGAGTAAGAGCAGAAGAAGTGAAAAGAATCCAATGGTTTGGTTTGGGCGTGTCGTTGTGTTTGACATGGTGACTCCTTCGTTTAAATATTGGGTGAAGTTTAACGTGTTTTTTGAATTTTGTCAATGCTACTACTTCTTTGTGGAACTTTTTACCTATGTTATAATAGCCCTTTAATTTAAGGATTTATGATGCAAAAAATATTTTATTCAACTCTACTACTTCCTCTTTTAGGATTTGCCAATATCATTGTTCCCTCAACGGGTTCAGATTTAAAAATCACCATTTACAATAACAATAAAGCTTTCATCAATGACAGCCGAGAGCTTACTGTTCAAGCAGGTAAACAAAAACTGGTTTATGAGGGTGTGCCTAGTTCTGTGATTACTGAGTCGGTTGTACCTACTTTTTCAGGTATGAAGACAAATCTCTATTCACAAAATTATATCTATGACCTTGTCTCTTTGAACTCGATGTTAGAAAAAAGTATTAACAAAGAGGTGGCGTTTTACTCTAATGAAAAAGAGCCAACATTAAGTAGAGGGGTACTACTTTCAGCCTCTCCTAATGTAATGATACAAGAGAACAGTACAGGTAAAATTTACACGTTAAATTCTGCGACCCAAGTTATTTTTTCTTCTGTTCCTTCAACGATGATAACCAAACCCAGTTTGGTGTGGAATATGGAGGCTGAAAAGCAAGGAAAATTGGGCATTGATTTAAAGTACTTAACGCGTGGTATCTCTTGGAAGAGTGACTATGTTTTAAATTTGAAAAAAGATGTTTTAGATTTGACAGGGTGGATTACGGTGAACAATAACTCAGGTGTAGCCTATAAAAATGCACAGATTACCTGTCTAGCAGGCGATGTCAATGCCGTGTCGGACAATAGAGGTAGCAGAATGTATAAAGCAGTATCTGCTCCTATGATGGAGAGTGCAGGAGCTGTGCCAGAAGAGGCATTTTCGGGGTATCATATCTATAAAATTCCTTTTAGAGAGACCATTGGCAACAAAGAGCAAAAACAGATTTCATTTATAGACAAAAAGTCCGTGAAGTATCATCAGTATGGGGTCAATGTTAATAACTATTTTGAAAATTATGGAGAACAAAAATTACAGTTTTCCAATAAAATAACATTTGAAAATAAAAAAGCGAACAATATGGGCATCTCTTTACCCTCTGGTGTGGTGAGAATGTACCAAAAAGACAGTTCCCAAGAGACGCATTTTATTGGAGAGAGTAGGGTAGGAAATATTCCAGAAGATGAAAATGTAACGCTAACGGTAGGAACACTTTTTGATGCTGTGGGGGAGAAAACAATTACCAAGTTTGAGGCTAAAAAGCATTACCGAAATGTAGAAACCACTTACACTGTACGCAACCAAGGAAAAGAGACCTTGGAGCTTAAGATTGAAGAGCGTTTGCCTACCTATGGCAATGACCTTAGCCTTAAAACTTCTTGTCAAGATAACTGTTCTGTTAAAAAGAAAAATGCTTTTGCACGTGAGTTTACAATTTTGCTAAAAGCCAAAGAGAGCTATAAATTTACCTCGGAGTTTGAGGTAAATTATTGAAAAGTATTCACCTAACTGTACTTTTATTCTTAATGGCTTGTAATGGTTCAAATAGTACATTTTCAAGTAATAGTTCCAAATTAGAAGCACCTAAAAAAGATAAAATCTATTTTGGTGCATTCCCAGACTTTGGAGGTTCAGAAGACACGGTAACAACAAAACGTTTAAAAAGTTTTGAAAATCTGATTGGTAAAAAGCCAATTTGGGCATATTTCTCTCAAAATTGGTACAATGGGATTGTTTATCCCAAAGAAGCTATTGATACCATTTCTAAACAAGGGCTTATTCCTTTTGTTCGTTTAATGCCACGTAGTAGTGAGGAACAGTATGTAAAAGAGGAAAAGTTTACAATGAGCCATATTATTAATGGTAAATTTGATAAAGAGCTTCATCAGTGGGCAAAAGAGACTAAGCATTATAATATCCCACTACTAATAGATTTTGCAGTAGAACCCAATGGCAATTGGTTTGGGTGGAGTGGCATTTTTAATGGTAAAGATAGCAAAGATGCTTATGGTAATAAGAACTATTACGATGGAGCAGAACGCTACCGTGATGCTTACAGACATATTATAGATATTTTTAGAGCTGAAGAGGTAAAAAATGTAACATGGTTTTTTCATGCAGACATCTATTCTAATCCTGATAAAAAGTGGAATAGAGCAAAGCTTTACTACCCTGGTGACAACTATATAGATTGGATTGGTGTTAGTTTATATGGGGCTCAAAATCCAACAGAAAACTATTGGGATAGGTTTAGCCAAATTTTAGAGGAGAGATACAAGAGTATCCAAGAAATTTCAACTCAAAAACCAATTGCTCTGTTAGAATTTGGGGTAACAGACAATCACCCTTTAGGCAGTAAATCTGAATGGCTAAAAGATGCATTTGAGACTATTTTAAGTGCTCAATACATCAAGTTTAAAGCCATCTCCTATTGGCATGAAAATTGGGAAGAGGAAAGTGGAGCATTCGCATCACTTCGAATAGACTCATCAGAGAAGAGTTTAGCAACTTTTAATACTTATATGCAGAAAAAAGAATTTGTATTTAGTTATAATAATCATTCAAACAAGAAAAATCAATAAAAGTGAGTAGTGTATGTTAATATGGATTTGTGTTGATAGTCAAGATAAAGAGAATGCAAAAATTACCAAAGTAATCGATGCAAAATATTGGGCCTTAGTAGAGATGGACGGAGGAACGACAAAGTCCATTAGTTTTTATGATAAACGTGAAGATTTTACGGATTGGGTTGATTTTATTATTATGAAAGATAAATATGAATCCTATATGGAGTTTATGGATGAGGGAATGATGGTTCTTTGCATTAGAGAAGAGGAGACCATTACCGAAATCATAGAGGCATTTGTCTTTAAAGAGCTTGATGAGGTTTAGGGAGAAAAAATAGAAGCTATTTATGATAAAATTAGATTTATATAATATATTTTAGGAGTATTTTTATGCTGAAATGTCAAAACCTATTTAGCACTATTTTATTGGGGGGCGTACTTTTCTTTACAGCTTGTGATACTCAAAATAAAAATGAAGTCAAAGAGAAAAAAGTACTGCTTCAAGGTACAGCCGATGAGACAAGCTATAATACAGCACAAAAGTTTTTTAAATTCGGTGAATATGATAAAGCATTAGAATTTCATCTCAAACAGTTAGATGAAGATTTAAAATATTATGAAGAAAATAGCTTAGAGATTGCCTTAGATTACAACAACATCGGATTAGACTATGATGAGTTAAAAAACTATCCAAAAGCCTTAGAGTTTTATCTAAAAACAATGAAAATAGATGAGCTAACTTTAGAAAAAAATAGTACCGAGCGTTCAACTACTTATTATAATGTTGCTGCTTCTTATGATGAGCTACAAAAGTATCAAGAGGCAATTTATTTTTACCTTAAAGCACTAGAAATTGATGAGAAGGTTTTGGGTAGTGAACATGAAAATGTATGGTCGGAGTATGAAAAATTAGCCTTTGCCTATGAACAAGAGTCTAATTTAACAGCATCGTTAAATTATTGGCAGAAGAGTTTAACTTATATGGAACATCACTTTGGAAAATATGCTTTAGAGAGTAATGAAACAAGAGCTAAGATAAAAGAGATTGAACAAAGTTTATTGGAAACGAGAAACTAAGTGTTTGATGTAACCGTGGTAGGAGCAGGAGCAAGTGGCTTAGTTACAGCCATTGTCTCTGCAAGACGAGGTAAAAAAGTTGTCATTTTAGAAAAGAACCATAAAATAGGTAAAAAGCTTCTCGCCACAGGCAATGGAAAATGTAACATTACCAATCAACGCCCTACTTTGGAGCGTTTTTATTCACAAAACCCAAAATTTATTAAAGAAGTTTTTGAGGGATACTCTTTTCAATCTGTTAGGCAATTTTTTAAATCTATTGGCTTAGAACTCATTGAAGCCAAAGAGGGTAAAGTTTTTCCTATGTCGCTTCAAGCCTCTTCGGTGGTAGAACTCTTAGTTTGTGAATGTGAACAACTGGGCGTTAAGATAATTTGTGAAGCAGAAGTTAGCAAAACTTCTTTTAGCGAGGGTAAGTTTGTTGTTTCGTATAATCATACACAAATAGAATCTAAAAAATTAGTGTTAGCCACAGGACACTGTTCAGCACCACAATTGGGTGGCGTAATGGACGGCATTGAATTTGCACGTTCTTTTGGGCATAGCATTGTTAAAGACTTTCCTACACTTGTTCAATTAACAGCTCCGTACAAAGAGAGCTATCTGAAACAACTCTCAGGCGTGAAAGTGCAGAGTAGGGTGACATTGCCGTTCAAGGGCAAAGAGATTGTCAAACAAGGCGATGTACTCTTTACTAACTATGGACTCTCTGGCTTAGCCATTTTAGATATTAGCCGTTTTGTGATGCAAGAACTTTTAAGTAAGAAAAGCATTATGTTAATCATTGACCTCATGCCTAAAATGAGCCATGAACAACTTTTAGCACTCATGAAAAAAAGCCTCACTAAAAAGAGCCAAAAGCCTTTAGAAGTATGGTTGCAAGGCTTTATCAATAAAAAGCTCATAAAACCTATTTTAGAGCCGTTAAAGCTAGAAAATGAAACGGTAGGTTCTATTTACTCAAATATTGAATGCTTAGAACAAATCGTTCAAAAAATAAAATATTTTGAATTTAAAATAGATGGAAGTAAAGGCTACAAAGGGGCCGAAGTTGCCACAGGTGGGGTTAATACCAAAGAAGTAGATGCTAGAACCATGGAATCCCAAAAACAAAAAGGGCTTTATGTGGTGGGTGAAGTGTTAGATGTTGATGGCGACAGAGGAGGGTTTAACCTCCATTTAGCATGGGTTTGTGGGCTTAGAGCAGGGGCATCATTTTAAATCCCAAGAGAAGATTCAAAAGATTACGCGTTGTACTTTAGAACGCTTAGAAGAGGCATCAAAAGAGATGATACGCCCTTCTATTTTGGTGTTTGGTGAAGTGGTGAATGTTTTTAATACTTAAGTACTATAAGCCTGGGGCTTTCCACATACTTTGTGTTAAATCTCTATCGACCAACTTTAACTGCTCCACATAAATCTCTTGCCATTTTCTTGCTATTTGTTGATACAATTCATAATTCTCATTGTTTGGAACATACTCTCTGTCCCACTCCACAAGCTTTTCAGAGGCTTCTATCAAAGAGTCATAGACCCCTGCACCCACACCTGCACTCATTGAAGCACCAAGGGCAGTGGCTTCTGTTACTTTGGGTACTTTGACCTTACACCCTGTCACATCAGCCAATATCTGACACCACAATGCCCCTTTACTCGCTCCTCCTGCAAAGACAATCTCTTCTACGGCGATGCCTGTAAAGGCTTCAATATTTTTTAGATTAATCGCAGAGACAATACACGCATTCTCTTGAAGACTTCTAAACATTGAGGCTCGGTTACACACTTCTGGGTCAATAGATAGATTAAGGAAAGAAGGACTGGCATGATACCACTTGCCATACTTCATGCTATCTGAAAAAATAGGCATTATCCCATATGACCCCACAGGTACTTTTGAGGCTTTCTCTTCAAGGACAGCGTAAGTGTCAATCCCTCTTACTTTGGCTTCTTCTTTCTCCAGTTCACAAAAGGCATCTCTAAACCAACGCATCACCAAGCCAGAGAAAAAGGTAATCCCCTCAGCTTGTGAAAGACCTTCTACTACATGAGGATTGACCCTAATGCCCCTATCTTTAGGAGGAGTTACGCTTGATTTTATGTTCACCACTTGTTGCCAAAAAGAGCCACCAAGTATGGCGACTTGCCCCTCTTTGGTTACGCCCAATCCTGCTGAACCCAACTGAACATCACCCCCACCCATGACAACTTTGGTCTGTCGAGAGAGTCCAAAGTTTTCATCGATTACTTTACCCATAACCGTTCCAACCTCTAATACAGGAGGGAAAATGTTATCTTTAAGCCCAATATTATTTGCCATCGCAGAAACCCAGTTACGCTCTTTTAAAGAGAATATTCCCGTTGTTCCTCCATTACTAGGGTCGGTGGCAATCACGCCAGAGAGTTTGGCTAAAATCCAGTCACCTATCATGGAGATATTGGCTACCTTTTCATAGAGTTTGGGTCTATTATTTTTAAGCCACAAAAGGCGTGGTAACGCACCCAAAGCAAAGGTTTGACCAGAGAGTGCATAGAACTCCTCTTCTAGCCCCACAAAATTCTCTTTTAAAAACTTCACCTCATCACTAGCTCGTGCATCAACATTGGCAACTGCCCAAAGCTCTTTACCCTCACTATCATAAAGCACAATCCCCTCACGCATCGAAGTAGCACTAACGGCTAAAATCTCTTCAGGTTTAACGCCTGCTAGCTTCAAAGACTCTTTAATACAGCCAACTGTAATTTCCCAATTTTTAGCCGTGTCAAAAGTCATGGAGTTAGGAACACCCTCCACAGCTAAGTGCGTCCACTCCTCTTGTGCCACAGAGAGTTG
>JALSQB010000148.1 GCA_026985655.1 Campylobacteraceae bacterium
GATAGACCCAACCTATGCCATTTAATGCTTCTACTTGTTTGAAGTTCTCATCGAGTAGGGCAAGAACTTTGGCTTCAGAGTGTGTTGTTTCATAGCCTACAAACTCATTGAGTCCAAAGCTTTCTTTGATGGCTTTAAAATCACCCGTTTCAACGGCTTCACCTGTCCCTTTCCACCCAGCTTTTGATTGTGCTTTTTGCGCTTCCATTTTAGTATTAAATGCATCAATGTCCAGTTGAATGTTTTTCTCTCTTAACATATCTTCAGTGAGGTCAAGAGGGAAACCGTAAGTGTCGTAAAGTTTAAAGGCGACTTCTCCGTTAAACATATTAGTCGTTTTTTCAAGTTCGGCAGAAAAGAGTTTAATCCCATCTTCAATGGTCTTAAAGAAACGCTCCTCTTCAAGTTTCATAGAGGCTTTAATGCTCTCGGCTCTTTCACCTAAGTAAGTGTATTGCTCTCCCATCGTTGCAACTAAAGTATCGACCATTTTGTGCATAAATGGCTCACGAAGTCCAAGCAAGTACCCATGACGAATGGCACGACGCATAATCCGTCTTAGCACATAACCACGCCCCTCTTTGTCAAAGTTTACCCCTTGGGCTAAAAGAAATGAACACGAACGCAAGTGGTCGGCGATGACACGGTATGAAGCTGAATTGGCATTTTCGTAAGCATATTTTTCGCCTACTAGCTCTTCTATCTTATTGATATAAGGCATAAAGAGGCTAGAGTGGTAGTTGTTTAAGACACCCTCTTTAATGGCAACCACACGCTCATAACCCATTCCTGTGTCGATGCTTGGTTTTGGTAGTGGGTTTAAGTTCCCCTCTGTATCTCTTTCGTACTGCATAAATACTAAGTTCCAAATCTCTAAGAAACGGTCACCCTCGCCACCCATGTGGTCTTCTTCATCGTTAAAATGCTCCTCACCTTGGTCATAAAAAATCTCTGAACAAGGTCCACACGCTCCTGTGTCACCCATTGCCCAAAAGTTCTCTTTGTCATCAAATTTGACAATTCTATCTTTGGCGATGTGTTTTTGCCAAAGTTCATACGCTTCATCATCATCTTCGTGAACAGTAACCCAAAGTTTCTCTGTTGGTAGGTTGAGGTATTTTTCTGAAGTGATAAACTCCCATGCATACGCCATGACCTCTTTTTTGAAGTAATCACCAAAAGAGAAGTTTCCCAACATCTCAAACATGGTGTGGTGACGGGCTGTGTAGCCGACATTGTCAAGGTCATTGTGTTTTCCCCCTGCACGTATGCAGGTTTGTGAACTTGTGGCACGAGGAGGGTTAGGAATAGGAGCATCGCCTGTAAAGATGCTTTTAAATGGAACCATTCCTGCGTTTACAAACATGAGTGAGCCATCATCATCAATTGGTACAAGAGGACTACTTGGGTAAAGTTGATGCTCTTTGCTTTGAAAAAAGTTTAAAAATTCTTGTCGTATATCCATTGTGAAAACCCCACGTTATAAATTGTGGATATTTTAGCGAAATTGTGTTTATTTTGAGCTTTGAATAGCTTAACAGAGCCTAATATACTATTTTAACCCAAACTGCTACTTAACTGTGTAAATAGTGGGCAATCTTTAAAAATCACTTTTAATAATATTACGATTAATTTAAGATTGTAATTCATCATCGTATAATCATTTTAACATTAAAAATAGGAGTCCACATTGAATATTCATGAATATCAAGCGAAACAAGTTTTCGCTAAATATGGTGTACCAACACCTAGAGGTATCATAGCAAACACCCCTGACCAAGCCGTAGCAAACGCTAAAGAGTTAGGTGGTAACATTTGGGTTGTAAAAGCCCAAATCCACGCAGGTGGTAGAGGACTTGGTGGTGGGGTAAAACTCGCTAAGTCGCTTGAAGAGGTAAGAGAACTTGCCATTGAGATTTTGGGTATGACTTTGGTGACACACCAAACAGGGCCAGAGGGTAAACTTGTTCAAAAGGTTTACATTGAAGAGGGTGCTGATATTCAAGATGAGTTATATTTATCGGTTGTCTTAGATAGAGCTGCTGAAATGCCAATTATTATGGCTTCAACAGAGGGTGGAATGGACATTGAAACGGTCGCTGAAAAAACACCTGAAAAAATCATTAAAGTAGCTGTTGACCCTGCTTTTGGTTTTCAAGGCTATCACGGTAGAGAGCTTGTATTTGGTTTAGGGATTACAGACAAAGCTGAACAGAAAAAAATGATTCAATTTGCTTCTAAACTCTACAAACTATATATGGAAAATGATGCAGAGATGATTGAGATTAACCCTCTAATCAAAACTGGTTCTGGAGATTTTATTGCTCTTGATGGAAAAATGGGCTTTGATGACTCTGCACTTGGACGACACCCAGATATTG
>JALSQB010000149.1 GCA_026985655.1 Campylobacteraceae bacterium
TCTCCTTTAACTGTTGCTAAAATGACCCAATATTTAGAGCTTAATGGCGTTGATTCGGTTTTAGAGATTGGGTGTGGGTCGGGTTATCAAGCGGCCATACTTTCAAAACTTTGTCGCCGTGTTTTTACGATTGAACGTATTGACACTTTACTCAAAGAAGCTAAAGAGCGTTTTCGGGCAGAAAAAATCAATAATATCTTTACCCGTTTTGATGATGGTCAGCGTGGTTGGAAAGCCTACGCACCTTTTGATCGCATACTCTTCTCTGCCACAGCAAAAGAGATTCCCCAAGTGCTTTTTGAACAGTTGGCTGAAGGTGGAATTTTGTTAGCACCCATAGAGCAAGATGGATTGCAAATAATTACACGTTACTACAAAAAGGAAGGAAAAATATCTTCTGAAGTGATTGAACCTTGCCTTTTTGTCCCTGTACTTGATGGTAGGGTAAAATAAATTTTATTTTTTATAAAATGTTTTATACCAGTCAATAAAATTTGCAACCCCTTGACTTAATGAAGTATCGGGTTTATAGTCAAAATCTTTTATTAAATTGCTTGTGTCAGCATAGGTTGATTCTACATCGCCATCTTGCATCTCCATAAAATTCTTTTGAGCAATCATACCCAATGAGTTTTCTATTTCAGAGATAAAATCCATTAAACTTACAGGGGCATTGTTTCCAATATTATGGATTTTATAAGGTGCCGAGGAGCTATCTGGGCTTGGTTCATGGGCATTCCAATCTTCATTGACAGTAGCAGGATTGTCAATTACTTTAATAACACCATCAACAATATCATCTATGTAGGTGAAATCTCGGCTCATTTTTCCGTGGTTAAAGACATTAATTGGTTTATTGCTTGTGATGGCATCACTAAAGAGCATCGGTGCCATATCTGGTCGTCCCCAAGGACCATAAACCGTAAAAAATCTTAGTCCTGTGGTAGAGATATTATAAAGATGACTGTAAGTATGTGCCATCAGTTCATTGGACTTTTTGGTCGCTGCATAGAGGCTTACTGGGTGATTGGTCATATCGCTTGTTTTAAAAGGTTGGGCTTTATTGAGTCCATAGACACTTGAACTACTGGCATAGCATAGGTTAGAGACACCATAGTTTCTACATGCTTCTAAAATATTGGTAAATCCAACGACATTAGAGTTAATGTAGGCTCGTGGATTTTCAATAGAGTAACGCACCCCTGCTTGGGCAGCTAAATTACAGACTGCATCAAATTTTTCTTCTTCAAATAATTTATTCATCACTTTTTCATCGGCTAAATCAGCTTTAATAAATTGATGCTTAGGATTACTAGATGGGGTTAAAATATTATCTTGAATATTTTCTTTTTGTATGCCCAATTCTTGCAGTCGTGCATACTTTAAATTAACATCGTAATAGTCATTGATATTGTCTAATCCAACGACTTTATCTCCTCTTTCAAGAAGTTTTTTTGCCAAGTGAAATCCAATAAATCCAGCTGTGCCTGTAACAAGTATTTTCATAATACTACTTTTCTCTTAGCTAACAAATCACATACCTCTTTTTCCAAGAATTACAACTATGGTATTCCATATTATTTTTAATTCAAGTCCCAAAGACCAAGAATTTATGTAAATTCTATCATATTTTAATTTATTTTGTGCATCTTTAATATTACGACCATAAGGGTATTGAACTTGTGCTAGACCTGTAATCCCAGGTGCAACTAGATGTCTATCATGATAATTTGAAATAACTTTTTCATAATCTGTAACCAATATATCCCATTCAGCACGAGGTCCAATAAGATGCATCTCACCTTTAAGAACATTAAGTAGTTGTGGTAACTCATCAATACGCATTTTTCTCATAGTATTTCCAAAAGGGAAAATACGAGAATCATTCTCTTGAGTATAGGGATTAAATTTACTATCAACATGCATACTTCTAAATTTATAACAAGTAAAGGGTTTACCTTTTAATCCTATACGGGACTGTTTAAAAAAAATGGGACCAGGTGACTCTCTTTTAATTTTATAAATGCTGTAGAGTATTACCGGGAATGTCAGTAAAATTAAAAGTCCACTAAAGATAAAATCTATAAGACGTTTTGTTATATATTGAACTTTACTATAGGTCTGATAGCTTTCTTTCTTTAATCTTTTATTCATACTTTTTATGCTAATTTTATCATTTATTTTAGGCATAGTATAAGTCATTTTTTCCCTTTTATTTCAGGTATAGTATAAGTCATTTTTTCCCTTTTATTTTTAATATATAAAATTATATCTTAATATTACTTAATATAGTTAAGGTATGAATGTTTTATAATGTGAAGTAAATGTGAAGATATTTGAGGAGAA
>JALSQB010000150.1 GCA_026985655.1 Campylobacteraceae bacterium
ATAAGTGCGAGTAGCCCTAATACTCCGTAATCAACAATGTCGCTCATTAATTTAATATCCATGATTTTCCCTCATTGTGTTATGTTATGAGTATTATAATCTAAAAAGATGAGAGGAAAATGAGTTTTAGGAGAAAGTAGAAATAAGCCAAGCTTAATAATAATATTTGTACGTGTTGATACAGCCTCATGTTTAGCAAGCTCTTTACCCTTATCACTAGTATATAAGAGTTTCAGATAGAGTAGCACAAAAACTAGATTTAGAAAAATATTTGAATTTGACAGTTTACTTTAAAATAGCATGTTTAATTATATCACATAAACATCTAAACTGACGCCTTTTAGTGAGGTGTTTCATGTATTGAGAATAGGTCATGTTTTCTTCTTTAAGATAGGATTCTAGGTACTGAATTGACGCGTCTATACCAACTTCTTGTTCTATTTCACAGAGTATTTGGTAGAGTGGTTCCATGACTTTAATAATAGAATTAGGGGCCTGTTTAGCATAGGCAATATAAGAGATGACTTTATTATTTCTATCTTTTTGAGCGTGTATGCTCACAAGTGTCCAATAGTAGTGTCCATCATTTGTTTTATTTTTAATAACGGCTTGAATGGATAGTCCCTGCTTAATAATTGACCAAATAATATGAAATATCGTTTTAGGCATGTCTGGATGACGAACAATATTATGTGGTTGTTTTATAACTTCAAAACTTTTAAAGTTATTGATTTCTAAAAATATTGGATTACAGTAAATAATATTTCCCTCTGTATCTGTACGGCTAATAATAATTTGCTGAGTAGCACATTTAATTTCATTTTTCACTTTTCTTAACTTAGGCATTGTCTATTCCTTTATTTATATAAATAAATTTCAAATTAATATTATATTATGTTTTATTTTATGAATAGTTGAAAAATCTATAATTAGCTTAATTTGCTAATTTTTATAATATATTATAAATAATAAAGATAGCTTTAAAATATAAGTTTTGTTTCTTTTTAGGAATAATTACTATATCTTTATGTAAGGATTGTCAATGTATTCTTTAAAATTATATAATATGTTATACTTTAACAGTAGTAGTTTATAAAGGAAGTAGTAATGCATGAAGTTTTAAACCATGAAGTAGTAAAGAAAGAGACCAGTATCTTAATGATGTTAGTGACAGCATTTGGTGTGGTGATTGTACTGTTTTTTGCCAAGATGATGTATGATATGACCTCTTATGTAGGAGTTATGTCTCAAGAAATTGTATCTATGAATAAGAAAGTTGATCACATGAGTGAAGGTATGGAAGCGATGAATGTGTATATGGGTGAGATGAATATCCATGTTAAAAATATTCAATCCAATATGGCACGTGATATTAATTCTATGAGTCATTCGGTTAGACAGATGAGTCATGATATAACTTCTATGCAACAAGATATGAACAAAGGGGTTGGGAAACTAAGTCCCATGGGCATGGCTAAATCTATGATGCATCGATGAGGGCTTCACTTTTAAGTTCAAAAATCGTATAATAGACTTAAAAATAAAAAGCTTCTAATGAAAAACAATACTGCTAACTTTAGCTTTAAATCCTATTTGGATTTAGCACAACTTTTAACCAAATATAGAGGAACGCATGAAGAGAATAGAGCATTTGCTTTAAGTCAAAAAGAAAAAGGCTTAAAACTTCTCTCTTTATGGAAAGATAAAAATCTACATAGAGTGCTTGATGAACTTGACTCTTTTAAGTATCTTCATTATTTAACCCTTTTTACCTCTCTTTTTGGCTTTACGCTATTGCTCTTAGGCTTTTTTACAGGAGTTGCACTGCTCTCTTACTCTGGAAGTCAGCCTGTTAATGTTATTTATCTACTTTTAGTAATGGTGGGTTTTCCTCTTTTCTCAATGTTGCTCTCTTTGCTCTCATTGTTTACAGGGAACATTGGGGCAAAAATTTTTAGTCACTTTTCACCTCTTTACTATTTGGAAAAAGTCATAAACTTTTTTCCTTTTGCTAAGCAAATAGACTTTTCAGCCCTTCCTTTTTCTTCAACACTTAGCAAATGGATATTTTTAAAACGTTTACAACTCTTCTCTTTTCTTTTTGCTTTAGGGCTTTTTTTAGCCTTAGTGCTTACCGTTGTCTCCAAAGATATTGCGTTCGCTTGGAGTTCGACTTTAGCCATTGACCCTGTGGCATTTCAACATGTTCTCTCCTTTTTAGCAAGCCCTTGGCAGAACTTTTTTCCTTCAGCAGTTCCTAGTTTGGAGCTTATTGAAGTTTCTCACTACTTTAGACTGGGTGATAAGCTTGATGCCAACATGGTACAAAATGCCGATAAACTAGGTGCGTGGTGGAAGTTTTTAGCTATGGCTACTTTAACCTATGCCTTACTTTTACGGCTTGTTTTTTGGTTTATGATGAAGCTAGGATTTAATCAACAACTTAAAAAAGAGGTTTTAAGATTAGAGGGGGTTAAGAGGCTGTTGAAAGAGTTTTCTACTCCTTTTGTCTCGACGGCATCACATAAACCTGAACAACATTTAGAAATAAAAAATGAAAGTACATTTTTGGCTACGGACATGTTTTCTGATAAGTATGCTTCATTGTTGGCATGGAATTATGCTGAAAAGACCTTACGCTTACTTCAAGATACCAATAAAATAACAGCAACCAAGAGCTATGTCGTAGGAGGTAAAAACTCTTTTGCACAGGACAAAGCCATTGTCGATGGATTAGAAGGTAAAGTACTTATCTATGTCAAAGCGTGGGAGCCTCCAACGATGGATTTTATGGATTTTTTAGCAGAGGTATTGGCTAAAGATAGCGTAAACGCTGTTGAAGTTTGCCCTTTGGGAACAGCCAATGAAAATTATAGCTCTAATGCATCAGACATGAAGATGTGGCTTCAAAAACTAGAGACTATTCATTCAGACAAATTGGAGGTAATAGATGTCTAATTACCCTAAATTTGCTGTTGTTGGTCACCCTAACAAAGGTAAAAGTAGTATTGTGGCTTCTTTGTCGTTAGACAGCTCTATTCAAATTGGTAATACGCCTGGAACAACCCAAGTAAAACGAGGATTTCCCCTAAAAGTAGATGGTGAAATTATCTATGAGTTGTTTGATACCCCTGGTTTTCAACGGGCTAGACGCGTGTTTGGGTGGTTACAAGAGCATGGTGATGTTCCTGCTGATAAAAGAGCTGATGTGGTCAGTGAATTTGTCTTTAAACACAAAGAGAATGAACAGTTTAGAGATGAGGTAGAGCTACTTGAACCCATTTTAAATGGAGCAGGAATTATCTATGTGGTAGATGCTTCAAAGCCTTATGGGGCTGAATATGAAATAGAGATGGAAATTTTGCGTTGGTGTGGGCAACCCTCTATGGCAATTTTAAATCTTATTGGTGAAGAAGATTATAGAGAAGATTGGACAAGAGCTTTAGGGCAGTATTTTAGAATGGTACGTACTTACAATCCGATGACAGCACGACATAATGAGCATATAGAACTTTTAGAGAGCATGGCACAACTCAAAGAGGAGTGGACAAAGCCCATTAAAAAAGCCATTATTGTATTAGATGAACTTTACGATAAAAAAGTAGATGAGAGTATTGATACCCTTGTCAATTATATGGTTGAAGTTCTCTCCTTGGTGCATAAGCAGAAGATTAAAAAGGAAGAGGTTTCACCAGAGGAAAAAGAAGAAGCGAAGTTGGATTATCGTAAAAAAATTTTACAACTTGAAAAAAAAGAGCGTCAAAGCATAGAGAAGATTTGGAACCATAGTGAGATTGAAAAAAATGAAGCAACTTTAGCACTTGAGCGAGTAGGACTTTTTTCGAAGGAATCGGCTTCTATTTTTGGTTTGACACAAAAAGAACTTATTGTAAGCTCCGTAGCCACAGGAGCAACAGCTGGAGCAACCATTGACCTTCTTGCCGTTGGACATACCATGCTTTTGGGTGCATTGGTTGGTGGTGTGGTTGGTGGTGTAGGAGCAATGTTTGGATTTGACAACCTCTATGAAGTAAAGGTGTTAGGAAAGAGTTTGGGCAGACGGGAACTGACCATTGGTCCAATGCAAAATTTAAATTTTCCTTATGTACTTTTGGGACGTTCTTTATATCATGCCTCTATGGTCGCTAAACGTTCTCACGCTGTTCGTGGAAACTTAGATTTAGAAGAGAGTACCTTTACACAAGAATTGATGGAGGGTGAAAACCGTAAAGGTTTGGAAAAATTGCATCTAAAACTGCGTAAAGCAGATGAACTTGAAGAAGAAGTACTGGAAGCCTATAAAAAGCTTATTAAGAAAATATTTTTAAAACTTCTCTAAAGCACTTTTGGCTATAATTCGCACGAAATTTTGCGTATTGCCAAGAGTTTTACGGAAATGACCTATCTGAATTAATTTTCTAAGATAGAAGAGCGAATGCTAGAGCAGGTTAGTGGCCTGACATAAAAATTACTAAAAGGTCTTATGATGAGAAAAGATATTCACCCAGATTACAAAGAGTGTAAAGTTAAATGTGCTTGTGGAAACGAGTTTGAAGTTAGAACAAACAAAGCAGAGATGACCATTGATATTTGTAACGAATGTCACCCATTCTTTACAGGTTCTGAAAGAAGCGTTGATGCTGCTGGAAGAATTGATAAATTTAAGAAAAAATACAATCTTTAATGATGTAGGGGCGACCTTGGTGTCTGCCCTTTACTTAACTCTAATAAATAGATGCTAACCTTTATCCCCACTCCTATTGGAAACCCCCAAGATATTACCATTCGTGCATTAAAAGCTTTTGAAAAAGCCACACTGTTTTTGTGTGAAGATACCCGTGAGACCAAAAGATTATTACGCCTTTTAGAAGCGCGTTTTGAATTTACTTATCCTTGTGAGATGGTCGAATTTTTATCTTTTCATGAACACAATGGCGAAGCACGACTTCAAGAGATAGCGTTACGTTTAGAAAAAGAAGAGGTAGTCTATGTTTCAGATGCTGGAATGCCCATTATCTCTGACCCTGGTCAAGTTTTGGTGGAGTATTGTCAAAATGAAAAGATAGACTACGATGTCCTACCTGGTGGAACGGCAGTGGCAACAGCATACGCAGCGTCAGGTTTTGAAGAGGGAGCATTTACTTTTTATGCTTTTTTACCACAAAAAGGTTCTGAACGGACAGCTTCTCTGATTGAGATAATGAATGGAAAAACAGCAGGGGTACTCTATGAAGCACCTCATAGAATAGAAAAACTTATTGTTGAAATAGCCAATATTGATGAAACAAGAGAAGTGTTTTTTGCTAAAGAACTGACTAAAAAATTTCAAAATTATTACAGAGGTTCTGCCGAAGGGATTTTAAAAAAGTTTCAGAATGGAACGATTAATCCTAAAGGCGAGTGGGTTGTGGTGATTAAAGCCAAAGAAGAGGAAGCCAAAGCCTTATATATAGATGATATTTTATCTTTTGATTTACAGCCTAAAGTTAAAGCAAAGTTACTGGCAAAATTGACAGATAAGTCGGTAAAAGAGTGGTATAAGCAACTTATCTCACAATAAAATAAGCTAGGCTAATAGAAATACAGCAAAAAAAGGGTAAAATCTTTTTATGATTATTTATGGAAAACAAGTCTGTCTTCATGCTTTGCAAAAGCATGAAGCAAAGATTAAAACAGTTTACATTGCAAAAAAGGGAATTTTACCTCAAAATCTTTTTGAAGCAAATAGAGATAGAATAAAGTTTTTAGAAGAGAGATGGGCTCAAAAAATGGCTAAAGGGGGCAATCATCAAGGTATTTTACTTGAGATGGAACCTTTGGAGCATAGTGACTTAAACACCTTGAAAAAAGAGCATTTTATTTTAGTACTTGATGGCTTAACCGATACAGGAAACATAGGTGCTATTGTACGTTCAGCTTATGCTTTAGGCGTTGATGGCATTGTGGCAACAGGGGTTAAAAACTTACATATTCCTGCACTTGTCCGTACCAGTTCGGGAGCATTACTTGATATGCCTTTTACCATTATTCCTAATATTTTAGATGTTTTAAATGAACTCAAACAAGTTGATTTTACAATTTATGGAGCTTCAGCAGAGGGTGAAGTAGTTGATACATGTCAATTTTCAGAAAAAAGAGTACTGGTCTTAGGTTCAGAGGGTGAGGGTTTGTCAAAAAGGGCAAAATCAAAAATAGATACAATGGTTTCCATTGAAATGAAACACGCGTTTGACTCGCTTAATGTAAGTGCCGCAGCAGCAATATTAATTGATAGGATGAAAAATGTTATTTAATGAACTTATAGAAAAAGAAAGCATAGAAAGTGTTGCAGAAACAACCAATATCTCTGCTATGAATTTAGAATATTTACAAAATGAAAACTTTGAAAAGCTTAATCGTGTAAAAGCCTTGGGCTTTTTGTTGATTCTTGAGCGGGAGTATAAAGATATTGATGTCGCTGAGTTAAGAGAAAGCATTAAATTGCACTATGACAGTAGCTCCACAGATGATAAAGTGGTGATGGTGGCACTAGATTCAGAAGAGAGTGGCTTTTCATTTTTTAAAACTTTTATTCTTTTGGCAATTTTAGGTGGAGGGTATTATCTTTACAGTGAAGGTAAATTGGACTCTTTGTTTAATCAAATAGGAGAGAAAGAAGAGTTCTTTGATGATAAGAAAGCATTGGAAAACAATGTAAGTAATGACGAAGCGAACAAGGTTGTTGTGGGAAAGTCCAGCAAGGAGTCGATTAGCATTGAAACGCCTGTTGCTCCAAAAGAGGAACTCATTAGCTTAAATGATGACAAGAACACTTCCAAAGAAAAAGTTTCTAAAAATGAAAAGGTGTCGAAAAACGAAAAGAGCTTAGATACCAGTGAAAAGAAAGAGGAAAATCAATCAGTTGAATCTGTGGTAAAAGAGGTGGGACAAGCCTTTTTAGCCAAAGAGGAAAATGCTTCTATAGCAGTAGCTAAAGAGAACGAAAAAGCAACTGCCACGGAAGAATCTATTGTCTCTACGATAACCATTAATCCTACGCGAGGCATGTTATGGTATGGTTTTATTAATTTAGACAATAAAAAACGTAGAGAGTTTATGAAAAAAAGTTCAACACCGTTTAACATTGCAAATAGTCGATGGCTTTTAGTGACAGGGCATGGTTTTCTTGATATTGTTGCAAATGATAAAACAGTAGAAATAGCAGATAGTAAAAAACATTATTTCTATATAGATAGTTCAGAAATAAGAGAAATTGATAGAAAAGAGTTTAGAGAATTAAATGGGAACAGAGGCTGGTAGCTTCTACACGATAAGAGAGGATAAACAATGTTTGATGAAATTCAATTTGAGAAGATAAATAGATTACCAAAGTATATTTTTGCTGAGATTAATGACCTAAAGATGGCAGCAAGACATGAGGGGAAAGATATTATAGATTTTTCTATGGGAAACCCAGATGCACGAACTCCTCAACCTATTATTGATAAACTTTGTGAAACAGCACAGCGTGATAAAACACATGGATATAGTGCTAGTAAAGGTATCTATAAACTTCGACTTGCCATGTCTAATTGGTACAAAAGAAAATATAATGTAGCGCTTGACCCCAATACCGAAGTAGTTGCAACTATGGGGAGTAAAGAGGGGTATGTTCACTTGGTTCAAGCCATTACAAACCCAGGCGATGTTGCCATTGTTCCTGACCCTACTTATCCAATTCACTCGCAAGCTTTTATATTGGCAGGGGCAAATGTTGAAAAGATGGAGCTTAAGTTTGATGAAGAGAACTTTGAGGTTGATGAAGAGACATTTTTTGCAGATTTAAACAATGCGTTGGATAACTCTTTACCCAAAGCAAAGTTTTTGGTTCTAAACTTTCCTCATAATCCAACAACAGCCACGGTTACCCCTGAATTTTATGAAAAAATAGTAGCATTGGCAAAAGAGAAACGTTTTTATATTATTTCAGATATAGCTTATGCTGATATTACGTTTGATGGCTATACAACACCATCTATCTTAGAGGTAGAGGGTGCAAAAGAGGTTGCCGTTGAAGCTTATACTATGTCCAAGTCTTATAATATGGCAGGTTGGCGTGTTGGGTTTGTTTGTGGTAATAAAAAACTCATTGGGGCGTTACAAAGCATTAAATCTTGGTTAGATTATGGAATGTTTACTCCTATTCAAGTAGCAGCTACTGTTGCACTTGATGAACACCACTATGTACCAGATGAGCAGATTATTCCTCTTTATGAAAAGAGACGTGATGTGATGCTAAAAGCATTTGAGAATGCAGGTTGGCATATGGGAAAACCAAATGCTTCTATGTTTATTTGGGGTAAAATCCCTGAAAATTGTAGGGCAATGGGTTCATTAGAATTTTCAAAAAGATTATTAACTGAAGCTGGGGTAGCTGTAAGCCCAGGGATTGGTTTTGGTAAATATGGTGATGATTATGTGCGTATTGCCTTAATTGAAAATGAAAATAGAATTCGTCAAGCTGCAAGAAACATAAAGAAGTTTTTAAAAGTAGTTGATGCTGAAAATGCAAAGTAAGTAAGAAAAAAAGGAAAATAAAATGGTAAAAATAGGAATACTTGGGGTAGGAACAGTGGGAGCAAGTGTTGCTAATATCTTAGAAACTAATGCTGATATTTTAGAAGCAAGAGCAGGCAAAAAAATCGTTGTTAAATCAGGGGTAGTTAAAAATTTATCAAAAGATAGAGGAGTCTCTATTAAACTCTCTGATAATCCTTCAGATATTATTGATGACCCTGAAATTGATATTGTTGTTGAGCTTATGGGTGGGGTTGAAGAGCCTTATAGATTAGTAAAACAAGCATTAGAAAATGGCAAAGCAGTAGTAACAGCCAACAAAGCACTTCTTGCCTATCATCGTTATGAACTTCAAGAGATAGCAGGCAATACTCCACTGATGTATGAGGCTAGTACAGCTGGAGGAATCCCTATTATTGGAGCATTGCGAAATGGTTTGACGGCGAACCACATAGAGTCTATTCAAGGAATTATGAATGGCACTACCAACTATATGCTAACCAAGATGATAAATGAGGGTGCGTTATATGATGATATTTTAAAAGAGGCTCAAGCCTTAGGTTATGCTGAAGCAGACCCCACATTTGATGTTGGTGGTTTTGATGCCTCTCATAAACTTCTTATCTTGGCAAGTATTGCTTATGGAATTGATGCTAAACCAGAAGATATTTTAATTGAAGGTATAGAAAATATAAATCAAACCGATGTGGCTTTTGCAAAAGAGTTTGGATATGAGATTAAATTATTAGGAATTGCTAAAAAAGTAAAAGAGGGAGTAGAGCTTCGCGTTCACCCAACAATGATACCAGCATCAAGTATGATAGCAAAAGTAGATGGGGTGATGAATGCTGTATCGGTTGTAGGTGATAACGTGGGAGAGACCATGTATTATGGAGCAGGAGCAGGTGGAGAAGCAACAGCTTCAGCTGTTATTGCTGATATTGTTGATATTGTTCGTGGAAATCAAGATCCAATGCTAGGCTACAAAAAGCCCCTAGAAACAGGTATGGAATTACTCTTTGAATCTGAAATCGTAACCAACTACTATTTACGCATGAGTGTGATTGACCAATCAGGTGTTTTAGCCAAAATTACTAAAGCGTTAGAAACCTTTAATATATCAATAGAGTCTATGCTACAAAAGCCACATAGAGATGATGAATTGGTAAAACTTCTTTTTACAACGCATGCTTGTCAAGAAGAGAAAATTCAAGAGGCGATGATAGCCTTAAAAAAGCTTAACTGTGTGCATGGTGAGATTGCCATGATAAGGATTGAGAAGTAGTTATTTTTTGTGCTATAATAAGCAATATTATTGGAGGCTTTATAATGAAAAAAAATATTTTGCTACTTCTCTTTATGCTCTTTTTTGTAGCTTGTGAGACAGGTACACGTTATGATACAAACGCAAGTAAAAAGCAAGTTACTCAAGAAGTAGCCCCTCGTAACTTGGTGAAAAGTGAAGACATTGAAGCCTTACTTGATGACGATGGCAAGAAGTTAGAGGGTGAACCTTATTATGATGATAAGGAACAAGTAGAAGAGATTACTTCTTTTTCTGGTGGTAGAGAAATGGATGGATTAGAAGTCCACAAGATAAGAGAAGGAAAGCACGAAGGATATACCCGTTTAGTTTTTGACATCTATGAAAATGGCAAGCCTAGTAATAGTTTTGGACATTATGAAGCTAAGTATAATAGTCAAAAGAAAGATATTACCGTGGTATTAAGTGCTTATCGAAAGTTTACAGAATCGTTACCCTCTTTTTCTCACGATTCAATTATAGAAAAAATTTATTTGGAAAAATATCTTGATGATAGTGGCTTTAAATTTCATATTAAGTTACGCCAAGATGCCAAAGTAAGAATTTTTAATTTGCCTAATCCTGCACGCCTTATTTTTGATATTAAAGCTATTTAGCTAAAATTTTAAAAAAATATAGGATTTATAATGGAAAAAATTACCATATGGCATAACCCTCGATGTTCAAAGTCAAGAGATTCATTTAAGCTTTTAGAAGAAAAGGGTTTAGCACCTAAAGTGGTGAAGTATTTAGAAGAAACTCCTTCTATTGAAGAGCTTCAAAATATACTTAAAATGTTAGGTATGACTTCAGCACAAGAACTTATGAGAAAAAAAGAGAGCATCTATAAAGAACTCAATCTTAAAGATGAAACATCTGAAGAGAAACTGCTTCAATCTATGGTTAAAAACCCTAAGCTCATAGAAAGACCCATTGTAATTAAAGGTCATAATGCTGTTATTGGTCGTCCTGTTGAGCGAGTTATTGAGCTTTTGGGCTAAATTGTCTTTAAAAACCACTAAAAACCCCATATTTTAAGTTTCTTTTTGTTACCATTCGCGACCTAAATTAAATTTTAGTGTAAATCTACGTGAAGAATTTTTATATAATTCGCACTGATTATATAAGAGTTGGTTAGATAAAAGTCTTTTTTCGACTTTCTCCTCTTCCCATAAAACGCGTACAGGTGCAAAAACACACTTAGGAGTAACCCATGAAGGTTAGACCATCAGTAAAAAAAATGTGTGATGATTGTAAAATAATCAAACGAAAAGGTATCGTTAGAATTATCTGCAAAAATCCAAAGCATAAACAAAGACAAGGATAAGCATGGCACGTATATCAGGTGTTGATTTACCAAAGAAAAAGAGAATTGAGTACGGACTTACCTATATTTATGGTATTGGTCTTCATACTTCAAGAAAAATTCTTGATGCGACAGGTGTTGATTATAACACAAGAGTTTTCGAATTGACAGATGCACAAGCAGCTTTAATCCGTAACGAAATTCAAGCAAACTTTATGGTTGAGGGAGATCTTCGTAAGAAAGTTACTCTTGACATTAAAGCACTTATGGACTTAGGTTCATACAGAGGTCTTAGACATAGACGTGGTCTTCCATGTAGAGGTCAAAAAACCAAAACAAATGCTAGAACTCGTAAGGGTAAAAGAAAAACTGTTGGCGCAGCATAAGCGAGGATTGATTAATGGCTAAGAAAAAAGCAAAAAAGAATATTGCTAAAGGTGTTGTGTACGTAGCAGCAACCTTTAACAATACAGTAATTACAGTTACTGACGAAATGGGTAACGTTCTTGCATGGAGTTCTGCTGGAGCATTAGGGTTTAAAGGTTCTAAAAAATCTACACCTTTTGCAGCAACAGAAGCAGTAACAGATGCAATGCAAAAAGCAATGGAACACGGAATCAAAGAAGTTGGAATTAAAGTTCAAGGACCTGGTTCTGGTAGAGATACTGCTGTTAAAGCAATTGGTGCAACAGAGGGACTTAGAGTATCTTGGTTAAAAGATATTACACCACTTCCTCATAATGGTTGTCGTCCTCCTAAGCAGAGAAGAGTTTAATCACTTTTTGTGATTATATTCATATTTAATAGAATAATTAAAGGTATTACAAATGGCAAGATATAGAGGTCCAGTTGAAAAACTAGAGCGAAGACTTGGTGTTGATCTCGGCTTAAAAGGTGAGAGAAGACTTGCAGGAAAATCAGCTTTAGAAAAAAGACCATACCCACCAGGGCAACATGGTCAAAGAAGAACAAAGTTAAGTGAATATGGTGAACAGCTTCAAGAGAAGCAAAAAGCTAAATTTATGTATGGTGTATCTGAAAAACAATTTAGAGGATTGTTCGCAGAAGCTAAAAAACAAGAGGGAAATACAGGGGCAATCCTTATTCAACTTCTTGAGCAAAGACTTGATAACGTAGTTTACAGAATGGGTTTTGCAACAACCAGAAGATTTGCTAGACAACTTACAAACCACGGACATATTCTTGTTGATGGTAAAAAAGTTGATATTCCTTCTTTTAGAGTAAAAGCAGGTCAAAAAATTGAAATTAGAGAAGCCAGCAAAACTAACCCTCAAATTGTGAGAGCAATGGAATTAACTAACCAAACTGGTATGGTTGAGTGGGTAGATGTTGAAAAAGAGAAATTATTTGGAATTTTCACAAGAGTTCCAAACAGAGATGAAATTTCAATTCCAGTAGAAGAGCGTTTAATCGTTGAACTTTACTCTAAGTAGTAATTAGTAAAAAAGGCAAAGAATGAAAAAAATTAAAGTAGCACCATCACTTCCTGAAAATGTAGAAGTAAATGAATTGGGTGAAAACAGATCTGAAGTAATTGCCTACCCTTTTGAAAGTGGTTACGCGATTACTTTGGCACATCCACTTAGAAGACTTATTTTAGGTTCTTCTATTGGGTATGCACCAATCTCAATTAAGATTGAGGGTGCAGCACATGAGTTTGACTCAGTTCGTGGAATGCATGAAGATGTTGCTGTATTTATTATTAACCTTAAAAACATTCGTTTTAAACTTGCCGAGGGTGTTGAGAGACTAGAAGTTTCTTATAGCTTTGCTGGATCAAGAGAGATTACTGCTGCTGACTTAGTTAATGATGATGTAGAAATTGTTAATCCTGATGCTTTTTTAGCAACACTTAACGAAGATGCACTGCTTAACTTTACAGTGGTGATTGCTCAAGGTTTAGGTTATGTTCAAAGTGAAGACTTAAGAGATGACGTTGAATCTGACAGTATCGCTTTAGATGCTTTCTTTACCCCTGTAAAAAAAGCAAATTATGACATTCAAAATGTATTAGTTGAAGACAACCCTAACTATGAAAAAATTGTTTTTGATATTGAGACAGATGGTCAAGTATCACCTGTTGATGCGTTTACTAATGCCTTAGAGACTATGTATAAACAACTTTCAGTCTTTAATGGTGTTCTTGATGTTGAAATTAATGCTACACCAATTAAACGTTCTAATGATGATTCAGAGATTAAAGCGTATCTTGAACCTATTGAATCTTTAGGTTTATCGGCACGTTCATTTAACTCTTTAGACAGAGCTGGAATGAAAGTAGTTGGAGAATTAGTACTTATGAGTACAACAGAGATTAAAAACATTAAAAACCTTGGTAAAAAATCTTTAGATGAAATTTCTGAATGTTTAGAAAACCTTGGTTATGGTGAAGATTTCGAACTAGCAGACAGTGTAAGAGTAAATCTTATTAAAAAAATTGAGCAGATTAAAGAATCATAAGCTCTTAACAAAGGAACATAGATGAGACATAAACATGGATACCGTAAGCTTAGCAGAACTTCTGCACACAGAGCTGCGTTGTTAAAAAACCTTTCTATTGCTCTTATTAAATATGGAAAGATGGAAACAACTTTACCAAAAGCAAAAGAGCTTAGTAGATATTTTGAAAAACTTATCACTAAAGGTTTAAGTGGAGAGAATGCTCATAGAGCAGTATTTGCACTTTTACAAGACAAAGAGTGTACTAACAAATTAGTAACAGAAATTTCTCCAGAATATGCTGAGAGAAATGGTGGTTACACAAGAATCATCAAAACTCGTATGAGACGTGGTGATGCTGCACCAATGGCAATTATCGAACTTGTATAATTAGCTTTTCAAAAAGATTAAGTTGTTTAGGCATCTTAGTCTTTTTTCTCTTCTTCTTTTTAATCTCTTCAAAGTCATCTAAAAATTAATTTTTTAATTTAAGTTTAAATTTATTTAAAGAAAAAACTCCCTATACTTTCAATGTCATAAAGACACATCATATAAATTTAAGGATATAGTATGCAAGAGATTATCAATAAAATAGTTGTTTTTTTATTTTATAAGAAAGAACGTAAATTAGGTGAAATTCAGATTCCTGTAACAAAGTTATAATAGCCAATATAAAAGGTATAAAAAGTTTATATTCTTTTATACCTTTTAAATCGTAAAATCTTCTCTTTTCTTACCGAGTCTATCCAAAGTTTATTAATCAAAAAATATATCAGTGTTGAAACTCCTATGGAGTAGGGGATTGTACCGACATATAGAGGGGTAATAATTTTATTCCAATTATCTGAAAACCAATTAAGTGTTAAGTCGATATTATCTAATCCCTCATAACCAAGTAAGAAATTTCCTGTTTGGTACTCCATGTAGTACATAAATGGCATGGTAATAGGATTGGAGAGCCAAACCATAGAGATAGCAATAGGTACATTAAATTTTATAAAAGGGGTAATAGATAAGACGGCTAACATCTGCATAGGCATGGGAATAAAGCCCCAAAAAAGACCTATAAGTACACCTCTTGAGATAGCTTTTCTGTTAATGGCAAGATACTCATGGGGTATCTTATATTTGTGTATAAAATCTTTTATTTTACCATTAGATTGTTTTTTTTTAAATACTTTTCGAATCATAGTGTATTTTATTCATTCTATCTTTAGGTTTCAATGAAAGATGTGATATTTTAGAACAAGAGAAAAACCTAAGGGGTTAAAAGTTAGCACAATAGCTTGACAAAGTTTTAAATATAATGTATAACTAGATTAATAATATATTAAGGAGAAGCGAGTGCTTCCATTTACAGATGAAGAGTTACAACCCATAGTTTCTAGCATGATTGAAAAAGCAAGAGTATGGATTAAGAAAGATGGTGGAGATGTTACTTTACTTGATATTAAAGAGGGTAAAGTTTTTGTACAGTTACAAGGGGCATGTGTGGGGTGTGGTTCTTCAGGAACAACACTTAAATACGGTATTGAAAAAGAGATGAGAACAATGATTCACCCTGAAATAACTGTTGTTAATGTACCCCACGGTATGGAAGATAAGTTAGAAGAATTGGTATAATCATGGGAAGAGTCAGTCTTAATACATTGCTAACACGTGCTGAAGAACAATTTACTTCAGGAAAATATGAAAATGCATTGAGAACCTATGGACAGCTTTTAACCGAATATCCAAGTGAGGCTGATGCCCAAGTAGGTATTTATCTTTGTGATATTGGACTAGAGAGTGCTGATGAAGCCCAAGCTCTTTTTGATTATTATCAAATTATTAAAACTGAACAAGATGATGCACCTGAAGTTATGGTAAATCTATTGACTACTTTAGATGTAAGTCAAGGAAAAGTAGCTGAAATTTTAAGTAGTAAAGAGGATAAAGCCGAATACAAAAATGGTATTGGCTATAAAGACTTTTTAAAATTTATAGACAATCGAGGTAGTTTTAAACGTGCTTTTGAAGATATTATGTTTTCAACACGTGTTATTTTGAAAAACAAAGAGGAGTATTTTCTTTTTATTGAACTGCTCATAGAACGAGGTCAGATAGAATTAGCCACACAGTTTTTAGACTCTTTAAGTAATAGTTTTGCCAATGACCAAGAAATTTATGCTTTATATCATAAGCTAAAAGAACAGAAAAAAGAAAATATCGAATAAATCACTTTAAAAAGAGTAATGTATGACCTTAGAATGCAATATAGATGGTTTTAGCCATTTAACCGATGACACGACAGCACTGAATCAACAATCAAAATTTTTATTAACAGCACAAAATCAAAAATATTTTGATGCCTTAGACCCAAAACCCTCTTTTATTACACCTTTAGAACTTATTGACTTTTGGGGGCTTAAGAATTTAAAAATCGTTGGTGTGACAGGAACGAACGGAAAGACAACCGTAACTGCGGCGATTTACTCTTTTCTTTTAGATTTAGGTGAAAAACCTGCTCTTTTAGGAACACGTGGTTTTTTTGTCAATGAAGAACGCGTTGAAGAGAAGTCGATGACAACGCCTTCTATTTTGCATATTTTATCGGCGATGAAAATAGCCAAAGAGAAAGGGGCAAATTACTTCATTATGGAGGTAAGTTCCCACGCCATTGAGCAAAAACGTATTGAAGGGCTTGAGTTTGCATTAAAAATTCATACCAATGTCACCTCTGACCATCTTGATTATCATGGAACAGTAGAAGAGTATCGACGTGTTAAGAGTCTATTCTTTGCCGATGAATCACCTAAACTGCTTAACAAAGATGACATTAAACACATTGAGTATAATCCTAAAAATGCACAGAGTTATGGGGTAGATGAGCCTGCTACTTTTAAGGTTCAAGCATTCTCACTCCAACATGGAATTACTGCGGGGATTAAACATTTAAGTACAGAAGCCACTTTTCATTCTCCTATGGTGGGTTTGTTTAATCTCTTTAACCTTATGGCAGCCATTGGGGCGTGTACCATGCTTACAGGTAGAAATGTTGCTGAAATATGTGAAGTAGTAAGTAATTTCGCAGGGGTAGCAGGGCGTATGGAAGTAGTTTCGCAAGACCCTTTAGTTATTGTCGATTTTGCACATACTGATGATGGTATGATTCAAGTGTTAGACTCCATGAAAGACCGAGACATATCGGTAGTCTTTGGAGCAGGGGGTGACCGAGACCAAGGAAAACGTCCACGTATGGGGGCTGTGGCTGCAAAATTTGCTAAAAAAGTCTATGTGACCTCGGACAATCCACGTTCTGAAGCACCTGAAGCGATACTTAAAGAGATATTATCAGGCATTAAAGACCAAAGCAATACTCGAGCGATGATTGATAGAGCTTTTGCCATTCAAGAAGCCCTTAAAGAGTTAGAAGAGGGTGAAGTTTTAATGATTTTAGGAAAAGGTGATGAAGACACTATGGAAATAAATGGAGAAAAAATTCATTTTGATGACAGAGAGATAGTCAGGGCTTTATTAGCAGAGATAGACAATTAATTGTCTATCGTGTAAATTATCTCTGTTTTATTTTTTTTGGTTTGAATCTCATCTATGCTTAGATTGTCGATAGATAGTTTCATAAATGCTTCGATGCTAGTAATATTTGATTTTGCAACTTCTCTTAAAACAATGCCCCTATAAGCTTTCGCCCAATGAGAAACAACTTTGCCGTTTTTGATGAACTTTAAAGTAGTGTAATTTTTTGTCGGCTTATAAAACTTATCATAAAACCCAGCACGTAAATCTAAAATATCATCATCTTTTAAATAGGCTTCTAATAAATGGCTTTGTTCTTTATAAAGTTTTTCAGGTTTTAACTCTCCCAAGACAGCACCTTGCTTAAGGCGATATTCTGGAATCATATCATCAGCGCGTATAAAACCAAAAAGATTAGAGCATAAAATAACATTCTTATCTATATAGTTTTTTTCGTGATTGTTAAGTTTTGTATAGTTTAGATAATCAAAAGCCACCCCAGTGTAACGCTTAATAGCTTTCATTGTTAGCTCATGCACAATATCTTTGTTATGATAAAGAAGGTCTGCCTCTTTTTTTAGCCCAAATATTTTACGTAGTTCTTCTAAATCATTTTTTTGTAAAATATTCATATAGTGATGCAAAAGCATTTTTCGAGTAGTTGTGAGTTCCGTAAAAAGTAACGACTCTAAAGAGAAGTTTTCAAAGCCTCCTTTATTTTTTGTTTCACTTGGAGCTAAAAGAATTTTCATAATTAAGCCTTGTTTTTTATGAATTATATCAAATTTTAAAAAAAATCTATAAATTTTATTTAAACCCTTGACATAGATTATATTTTTGTCTATAATGCGACTCCATTTAAAGAATGACTTTAAATGAATGGTGCTGATGTAGCTCAGTTGGCTAGAGCAGCTGATTTGTAATCAGCAGGTCGGGGGTTCGAGTCCCTTCATCAGCTCCATTAAAATTTTATCAGTGTTTGACCAGAAATATAAAAATATGGTGAGTTACTCAAGTGGCCAACGAGGGCGGATTGTAAATCCGCTGACTACGTCTTCGAAGGTTCGAATCCTTCACTCACCACCATTTGTATGTTTGATACCAATGCGGGAATAGCTCAGTGGCTAGAGCCCCTGCCTTCCAAGCAGGATGTCGCGAGTTCGAATCTCGTTTCCCGCTCCAAATAGTATCAAATTAATCTGGGAGCTGATGTGAAATTTTTATTACTACTTTCACATTATCAATCAAAACAACAAACACTTATAATATTTTATAAATAGTTATGTAATTTAATTACGCCCATATGGCTCAGGGGTAGAGCACTTCCTTGGTAAGGAAGAGGTCGTGAGTTCAAGTCTCACTATGGGCCCCACTTAAAATATGGACAAAAGTATTGTAATATTTACTATATTTTACAATAGTTCTGTCCATATTATGCTATTTAAAGCAATATAAAAAACTTTTCGCTATAATGTCGAAATTTTAAAAATTAAACTTAGGAGACCTCAGATGGCTAAAGAAAAATTTGAACGAACCAAACCCCATGTTAACATTGGAACAATTGGTCACGTCGATCACGGTAAAACTACACTAACAGCTGCAATTACAGCAGTACTTGCACTTAAAAATGATTCAGAATTAATGGATTATGATGCAATTGATAATGCTCCAGAAGAAAGAGAAAGAGGAATTACCATTGCTACTTCTCACGTTGAGTACGAAACTGAAACTAGACACTATGCTCACGTAGATTGTCCAGGTCACGCGGATTACGTTAAAAACATGATTACTGGTGCTGCTCAAATGGATGGTGCTATTCTTGTTATTGCTTCAACTGATGGACCAATGGCTCAAACTAGAGAGCATATTCTTCTTTCTAAACAAGTTGGTGTACCTTACATTGTTATTTTCTTAAACAAAGAAGATCAACTTGATGATGAAGATAAAGAAGAGATGTTAGAATTGGTAGAGATGGAAGTTCGTGAACTTCTTTCAGAATACGATTTCCCAGGTGATGATACACCAATCGTTGCTGGTTCTGCATTCCAAGCACTTGAAGAAGCAAAAGCTGGTAAAGCTGGAGAATGGTCAGAAAAAATTTACAAACTTATGGACGAAGTTGATGCTTACATTCCAGAGCCTGTAAGAGAAACTGATAAAGATTTCTTAATGCCTATTGAAGATATTTTTACTATTCAAGGTCGTGGTACGGTTGTAACTGGTAAAATTGACAGAGGTACTGTTTGTATTGGTAACGATGTTGAAATCGTTGGGATTAAAGACAACCAA
Organism: Campylobacteraceae bacterium; assembly: GCA_026985655.1. Taxonomy (GTDB): domain Bacteria; phylum Campylobacterota; class Campylobacteria; order Campylobacterales; family Sulfurovaceae; genus UBA1140. The sequence goes on from JALSQB010000150.1 coordinate 19,431, forward strand.
AAAACAACAGTAACTGGTGTTGAGATGTTCCGTAAAGAGATGGAATGTGGTGAAGCTGGAGATAACTGTGGTGTTCTTATCAGAGGTATTGATAAAGATGCAGTTGAAAGAGGTATGGTTCTTTGTAAGCCAGGTTCAATTACTCCTCATTCTAAATTTACAGCTGAAGTGTATATTCTTAAAAAAGAAGAAGGTGGAAGACATACTCCATTCTTTAACAACTATAGACCACAGTTTTATGTAAGAACAACAGATGTTACAGGTTCAATTACACTTGCTGAAGGTGTTGAAATGGTTATGCCTGGTGACAATGTTACTATTACTGTTGAACTTATCAACCCAGTTGCTCTTGAGCAAGGTACTAAATTTGCTATCCGTGAAGGTGGTAGAACTGTTGGTGCTGGTGTTGTTGCTGATATTATTGAGTAGTTACGATGAGAGAAACTATTCACTTAGGGTGTGAGAAGTGTACAAGACGTAACTATCACACTACTAAAAACAAAAGAAACACTGCTGAAAAACTTGCTTTAAAAAAGTATTGTAAGTGGTGTAAATGTCATACGACACATAAAGAGATGAAGCTGTAAGCTTTCCTCTTTATTAGTTCAGGTATTTTAACTAATACCTGACTTTCTTAGCTAGGCCAATAGCTCAGTTGGTAGAGCACTGGTCTCCAAAACCAGGTGCCGGGGGTTCGAGTCCCTCTTGGCCTGCCATAAATAACGGTAAAATTTAAAAGGTAAACATAATGGGAAAATTAACAACATATTTCGCACACGTTAAAGAAGAGATTCAAAAAGTTATATTTCCAACAAAAATACAAGTAAGACAAGCATTTTTTGCAGTTTTTATTGTAGTTACAGTCATATCAATCTTTTTAGCACTTGTTGATTTATTAATGTCATCACTTGTATCTGCTGCAGTTGGTGCATAATATGGCATTTCAATGGTACGCAATTCAAGTTTATTCAGGTTCTGAACAAGCTGTTAAAAAAGGTATAGAACTTCTGGTTGTAGAGAATGGGATTGAAGAACAAGTAGAGAGTATTATTGTCCCTACAGAAGAAGTCATTGAAGTTAAAAATGGTGAGAAAAAAATTACAGAGCGTGTGCTTTATTCTGGTTATGTTTTTGCTCATGTAGATTTAGACACTTCCCTTTGGCATAAAGTGCAATCTTTACCACGTGTTTCACGTTTTATTGGAGAAGGTAAGACGGCAACACCACTAACACCAGCTGATATTAAAGTAATTTTAGAAAAAATGGAAACCAAACAAGCACCTCGTCCAAAAGTTGATTTTGAAAAAGGTGAAATGGTTCGTATTATCGATGGTCCATTTGCTAACTTTACAGGAATGGTTGATGAGTACGATTTAGACCACGGAAAGTTAAAATTAAATGTTTCTATATTTGGTCGAAATACACCTGTAGAGATACTTTATACGCAAGTAGAAAAAATAATATAATTATAGCTAGGAGTAGAGTGCAATCTCTACTCTTTTATATATTTAAATTAAAAATTTAAATAATAAAAAAATGTTTTTATTATTCAAGTTTTTATTTAATACTAAATAAACGACTATTTAATCTAAGGAGACAATGATGGCAAAAAAAGTAAGCGAACGCTTCAAAATGATGATTCCTGCTGGATCAGCAAATCCATCACCACCAGTAGGACCAGCACTTGGTCAACGTGGTGTTAATATTATGGAATTTTGTAAAGCATTTAATGAAAAAACAAAAGATAAAATGGGATTTAAAATTCCTGTTGTTGTAACAGTATATGTTGATAAATCTTTTACTTTTGAAACAAAACAACCACCTGCATCAGAGCTTATTATGAAAGCTGCGAACATTAAAAAAGGGACAGATAATCCTATTATTAATAAAGTGGGAACACTTACATCAGCTCAAATTGATGAGATTGTTGAAAAGAAAATCGCTGATTTAAACACAACTGACAAAGAGATGGCAGCAAAAATTATTGCTGGTACTTGTCGTTCAATGGGTGTTGAAATCGCTGGATAATTCGAGTTTATCGAATGAGCTAATGGTCTATTGATGACCCATAATACCACTGAAAACGTGGGAGATTTATATCGCTGGAGAAGTAAATGGCAAAGAAAGTAAATAAAAAGAGAGCATCTCTTTTAGAAAAAATAGAAGTAGAAAAGAAATACGGTGTTGATGAAGCAACAGCACTTCTTAATGAATTAAAATCAGCTAAGTTTGATGAGACAGTTGAGCTTGCATTAAATTTGAATCTTGATCCAAGACATGCAGACCAAATGCTTAGAGGTTCAGTTGTTCTTCCAAATGGTACAGGAAAAACAGTAAGAGTTGCAGTATTTGCAAAAGATGATAAGGCTGATGAAGCTAAAGCAGCAGGTGCTGATTTGGTTGGTTCTGATGATTTAATTGAAGCAATTCAAGCAGGTAACATTGATTTTGATACCGTAATCGCAACACCTAATATGATGGGAACATTAGGTAAAGTAGCAAGAGTTTTAGGACCAAAAGGTTTAATGCCTAACCCTAAAACAGGAACAGTTACTATGGATATTACTAAAGCAGTTACTGAAGCTAAAGGTGGAAAAGTAAACTTTAGAACAGACAAAAAAGGTAACATTCACGCTGGAATTGGAAAGGTATCTTTTGGTGCTGATAAAATTAAAGAGAATTTAGAGACTTTTATGCAGACAATTAACAAAGTTAAACCAGCATCTGCAAAAGGTAGATATATCTTAAATGGTGCTATTTCATTAACAATGAGTCCATCAGTAACTTTAGAGACTGCTGAACTTTTAGAGATGAAAGCCAAATAAGAACGCTAATAGATAAACTTTTTGAGAGTCTAAAGCTTAGGACAAAAAAGGGGTCAGGTTTAAACCTGACCCCTTTTTGTCTTTTGCTTTATGCTTAGCATATGAATCTAGATTGAAGATAAAAGGGGCGAAAGCTTAATATAGAACCTTGAAAGAGGTTTGTTGGTGAAAACTACCCTTTTAGAGATCGAAAGGAGAACAAATGACTAGAACTGAAAAAGAAGCCATTGTAAATGAACTGACTTCTGCTTTTACAGATCAAGGTGCTGTAATCGTATGTGATTACAAAGGTATGACTGTTGAAGCATTAGAAGGTGTTAGAAACATGGCACGTGAGAATGATGTACAAGTTCGTGTTGTAAAAAACACACTGGCAGGAATTGCACTTAAAAATGCAAACTGTGAAGAGATGGAACTTGTAGATACCAATATCTTTATTTGGGGTGAAGACCAAATTGCTACTTGTAAAGTAGCTGATAAATCGGCTGAAGCAAATAAAGATAATTTCTCAATCAAATCTGGGGTAATCGAATCTAAAGTTGCAGACATTGCTACTATTAATGCAATGGCTAAACTTCCAGGAAGAGATGAACTTCTTGGTATGTTACTTAATACTTGGAATGCTCCAGTACAGAACTTTACTATTGGTATGAGTGCACTTGCAACTAAATTAGAAGCAGAAGCATAGATTGAATGTGATGATATTAAAATCATTAAAAAATATATAGAATTTTAAGGAATTAAAAATGGCAACAACTAAAGAAGACGTTTTAGAATTTATCTCAAACATGTCAGTACTTGAGCTTTCTGAGCTTGTAAAAGAATTTGAAGAACACTTTGGTGTATCTGCACAAGCTACAGTAGTAGCTGGTGGTGGTGATGCAGGTGCTGGTGCAGCAGAAGAGAAAACAGAATTTGATGTAGTACTTACTGATGCAGGTGCTAAAAAGATCAATGCTATTAAAGTGGTAAGAGCTGTTACAGGTCTTGGACTTAAAGAAGCAAAAGCTGCTGTTGAAGAAGTACCAACAACACTTAAAGAAGCTTGTTCTAAAGAAGAAGCTGAAGAGATTAAAAAACAAGTTGAAGAAGCTGGTGCTTCTTGTGAACTTAAATAAGTCATCTTTGACTTATCTGTTTCAAATGGATAAACTCCATTTGAAACATTAAAAATATTTAGACCCTTTCTTCTACTGCATTAGTAACAGTAGATTATATTTTCTTACATAGCATTAGTAACTATGTAAATATCAATAATTTTTTTAATTTTTGTATATCTATACATTAACCACTTAACATCAACATACTAATATAAGGTTCGCCCATGTTAAATACTTTACACTCTGGAAATAGATTAAGAGTCGATTTCTCTAAAACTCCTCGACAGATTCCTGTTCCTAACTTACTTCAACTACAACAAAAATCTTATGATGATTTCTTAATGATTGATTCTAAAAACCGTTCTGAATCTACCATTGAAAAAGTTTTTCGTTCAGTTTTCCCTCTGCATGACCATCAAAATAGACTCTCTTTAGAATATAAAGGTTCTGACATTGTTCAGCCTAAATATACCATTAGAGAGTGTATGGAACGTGGATTAACCTATTCCGTCTCATTAAAAATGAACATTGCTTTAACCATTTGGAACCGTGATGAAAAAACAGGTGAGAAGTTAGACCCAAAAGAGATTAAAGAACAAGCAGTTTATGTAAGAGATATTCCTCTTATGACCAATAGAACCTCATTTATTATTAATGGTGTTGAGAGAGTTGTTGTCAATCAACTTCACCGAAGTCCTGGGGTTATTTTCAAAGAAGAAGAAGCAACGACAGTGGTTAATAAACTTATCTATTCTGCACAAATTATTCCTGATCGTGGTTCATGGCTTTATTTTGAGTATGATGCAAAAGATATTTTATATGCAAGAATTAACAAAAGAAGAAAAATCCCTGTAACCATTTTATTTAGAGCCTTAGACTACTCTAAAGAGGACATCATGAAGATGTTTTATACGTCTAAAGAGATTTTTGTGAAAGACAATCGTTTTGTTACGAAGTTTGCAGTAGATGATTTTACAGGACGAGCTCCTTATGAAGTACGTGACCTTGATGGTAACATTGTACTTGCAGCTGCGAAAAGATTAACCAAGAAAAAAGCACAAAAACTTTTAGATGATGGGCTTGAGTGGGTAGAGTATCCTTTGGAGGTATTGGTTGAACGGCATTTAGCCAAACCCGTGGTTGATCAAGAGAGTGGTGAAGTTCTTTTTGATGTGGTGACAGGTATGGATGAGCTTAAACTTAAAAAGCTTATTGATGCAGGAGTAGAATCTTTTCATATTGCAGATGACTTGGCTGAGGGTGCTGATGATTCAATTATTAAATCATTTATTGCAGATCAAGAATCACTTAGATTGTTGAAGCAAACGGAAGAGATTGAAGATGAAAATGCTTTGGCGATTATTCGTATTTATAAAGTAATGCGTCCAGGTGAACCTGTTACAGCTGAAGCAGCGAAAAACTTTTTACGCCAGCTTTTCTTTGACCCAGAGCGTTACGATTTAACCAAAGTTGGTCGAATGAAAATGAACCATAAATTGGGGCTTGATATTCCTGATTATATTACGGTAATGACTGCTGAAGATATTATTAACACGGTTAAATATCTTTCAAAAGTTAAAAATGGTTCAGGACATATTGATGATAGAGATCACTTAGGAAACAGAAGAATTAGAGCCATTGGTGAGCTACTTGGTAATGAGTTATATAATGGACTTACCAAAATGCAAAAAGCTATTAGAGACAAGATGACGACTATTTCTGGTCAATTAGATGAATTGATGCCTCATGACTTGGTAAATTCTAAAATGATTACCAATACAATTTTAGAATTTTTCTCGTCAGGACAGTTGTCACAGTTTATGGATCAAACCAATCCACTTTCTGAAGTAACGCATAAAAGAAGACTTTCAGCACTTGGTGAGGGTGGTCTTGTGAAAGAGCGAGCTGGGTTTGAAGTAAGAGATGTTCACCCAACACACTATGGTCGTATCTGTCCAATTGAGACACCAGAGGGACAAAACATTGGTCTAATTAACACCTTGGCTACCTATGCTAAAGTTAATGAACTTGGATTTATTGAAGCACCATATAACAAAGTTGTTGATGGGGTAATTCAAGATGAGATTGTTTATTTGACAGCGACACAAGAGGAAGATAGAGTTATTGCACCAGCTTCTACAAAAATTGTCGATAGAGTCATTGTTGATGAACTAATTGAGACACGTTGTAATGGGGAGATTCTTTTAAATGAGACGAAAAAAGTTTCACTTATTGACATCTCACCATTGATGGTATCTGGTTCAGCTGCTGCACTTATTCCTTTCTTGGAGCATGATGATGCCAACCGTGCCTTAATGGGGTCAAACATGCAACGTCAAGCCGTACCACTTCTTAGAACCGATGCCCCTGTGGTAGGTACTGGTATGGAAGCGATTATGAGTCGTGATGCGTGGGAAGCCGTTAAAGCTAAACGAGGTGGTAGAATTGAAAAAGTTGATTCTAAAAACATCTATATTTTAGGAGAAGATGAGGGCGGTGTTTATATTGACCATTATCCAATGGAAAAAAATATGCGTACCAACCAAAACACTACTTTTACTCAGTCACCAACAGCTAAAGTGGGACAAGTGGTAAAAGCAGGTGAAGTAATTGCTGATGGACCAAATATGGACATGGGGGAACTTGCCATTGGTAAGAACATGCGAGTAGCCTTTATGCCTTGGTATGGATACAACTACGAAGATGCGATTATTATCTCGGAGAAAATTTTAAGAGAAGATACTTTTACTTCCGTACACACCTATGAGGTGGAAACAGAAGCACGTGAACTTAAACATGGAACAGAAGAGATTACAAGAGATATTCAAAATATTCGTGAAGATGAACTTTCTCATTTAGATGATTCTGGAATTGTTAAACTTGGAACGCATGTGAAGCCTGGTATGATTTTAGTTGGTAAAGTTTCACCAAAAGGGGAGATTAAGCCAACACCAGAAGAGCGACTCCTTCGTGCCATTTTTGGAGACAAAGCAGGGCATGTAGTCAATAAATCTCTCTACTGTAAAGCCTCTATGCAAGGGGTGGTTGTTGATATTAAAGTCTTTATTAAAAAAGGTCAAGACAAAGATGACAGAGCCATTCAGTCTTATGAAGAAGAGAAAGCTGTTTTAGATTCTGAGCATCATGATAAATTGCTTATGATTGATAAAGAAGAACTTCTTCGTGTGGCAGCACTTCTTTCACAAGCAACACTTAGTTCAGATGTAACCGTAGCTGAAGTTGATTATAAAGCAGGAGATTCTATTCCTGCTGAAGTGATTTTAAAAGTAAACCGTTTTGCGCTTAAATCAGTAGTAAGTGCGTATGACTCATCTGTTGAATCAGAATACAATTCAACTAAAAATTACTTCCAAAGACAGAAGAAAAAGCTTAAAGATGCGCATGAAGAGAAATTAAGTATTTTAGAAAAAGATGACATTTTACCAAATGGAGTTACTAAACTTGTAAAAATTTACATTGCGACTAAACGTAAGTTAAAAGTTGGGGATAAAATGGCAGGTCGTCACGGAAACAAAGGTATTGTTTCTAATATTGTTCCTGAAATTGACATGCCTTACACCAAAGAAGGTAAAACAGTTGATATTATTTTGAATCCACTAGGGGTTCCATCACGTATGAACATTGGGCAAATTCTTGAAGTACACTTAGGAATGATTGCTAAGAACTTGGGTGAACAGATTCAGACCATGTTTGATGAGCATAAAGAGACGATGATAAGTGACCTTAGAGCCAAAATGGCTGAAATCGCTGATGTGGCAAAGTTGATGAATGCAAAAGAGACTCTAGGGAAATTAAGCGATGATGAATTGCTGGTTTACGCAAGAGATTGGGCTAATGGGGTTAAGTTTGGTGCATCGGTATTTGAGGGGACAAACAAAGAAGAGTTTGATAAACTCTTTGAATTGGCAAAACTTGATGCTGATGGTAAAACAGAACTTTACGATGGTAAAACAGGTGAGAAGATGATAGAACGTGTGAACGTTGGATACATGTACATGTTAAAACTTCACCACTTAGTTGATGAAAAAGTACACGCTCGTTCAACAGGACCTTACTCTCTTGTAACACAACAACCAGTGGGTGGTAAAGCACTCTTTGGGGGACAAAGATTTGGAGAGATGGAAGTTTGGGCATTAGAGGCGTATGGTGCTTCACATATTCTTAAAGAGATGCTAACCATTAAATCAGATGATGTTGATGGACGTACCAGAGCGTATCGAGCCATTACAAGAGGTGAGAGTGTACCAGAATCAGGTGTACCTGAAACGATGTTCGTATTAACAAAAGAGCTTCAAGCTCTTGGACTTGATGTGGACTTATTTGAAAAAGATAAAGAGGTAAAGGCATAATGAGTGATTTTTTAGAAGGTTTACACCCAATTGATTTAAGCAAAGAAGAGCGACCAAAAGACATTATGGCAATGCAACTTAGAGTTGCTAGTCCTGAAAAAGTATTGTCATGGTCTTATGGTGAAGTAAAAAAGCCAGAAACCATTAACTATAGAACACTTAAACCAGAGAGAGATGGACTTTTTTGTGCCAAAATCTTTGGTCCAGTTAGAGATTATGAGTGTCTTTGTGGAAAATACAAAAAGATGCGTTACAAAGGTGTACTGTGTGAAAAATGTGGGGTTGAAGTAACGACCTCTAAAGTAAGACGTAACCGAATGGGTCACATTGACTTAGTTGCACCTGTGGCACATATTTGGTATGTCTCTTCTTTACCATCACGTATTGGGACATTGCTTGGCGTGAAGATGAAAGACCTTGAACGTGTACTCTACTATGAAGCATACATTGTAAAAGAGCCAGGTGAAGCGTGTTATGACTCTGAGGGGGCGACACCTTTAGCAAAATATGATGTACTTAATGAAGAACAGTACCAGTCAATTTCTAGTCGTTTTGAAGATGCAGGACTCGATGCTCGAATGGGTGGAGAAGTTGTTCAAGAACTTTTGGCTGATTTAGATTTAGTCGATATGTTTGCAGGACTCAAAGAAGATATTTTAGCGACCAAATCAGAAGCTAAAAAGAAGACCATTGTTAAACGTCTTAAGGTTATTGAATCATTTTTAAATTCTGGAAACAGACCAGAGTGGATGATGCTAACTATTTTACCTGTAATGCCACCAGACCTTAGACCATTGGTGAGCCTTGATGGGGGGAAATTTGCTGTTTCAGATGTAAATGATCTTTACCGAAGAGTAATTAACCGAAACCAACGTCTTAAACGATTGGTAGAACTTGATGCTCCTGAAATTATTGTACGAAATGAAAAAAGAATGCTTCAAGAGTCTGTTGATGCACTTTTTGATAATGGACGAAGAGGAAACTCTGTAAAAGGGGCAAACAAACGACCTCTTAAATCACTTTCAGAAGTAATTAAAGGGAAACAAGGGCGATTTAGACAAAACCTACTTGGTAAACGGGTCGATTTCTCTGGACGAAGTGTAATTGTTGTTGGACCTAGCCTTAAAATGGACGAGTGTGGATTGCCAAAAATTATGGCACTTGAATTGTTTAAGCCTCATGTTATGGCGAAACTTGAAGAGCGTGGATATGCCACGACTTTAAAACAAGCCAAGAAGATGATTGAGCAAAAACAAAATGAGGTTTGGGAGTGTTTGGAAGAGGTGGTTGATGGTCACCCTGTATTGCTTAACCGTGCACCAACACTGCATAAATTGTCAATTCAAGCCTTTCACCCAAAACTTATTGATGGAAAAGCAATTCAGCTTCACCCTTTAGTGTGTGCTGCGTTTAATGCCGATTTTGATGGGGATCAAATGGCGGTTCACGTTCCATTGTCTGATGAAGCGATTGCCGAAGCTAAAATCTTGATGTTAGCCTCAATGAACATTTTGCTTCCAGCTTCTGGTAAAGCGATTGCTGTTCCTTCACAAGATATGATTTTGGGTCTTTATTACTTAACATTGGTAAAAGAAGATGTGGTTGGACAACATAAACTTTTTGCCAATGTTGATGAGATTATGATTGCCAATGAGCAAGGTGGTTTAGATTTAAATGCAAAAATTAGAACCGTTGTTAATGGTAAAATTGTAAACTCCACAGCAGGTAGAATTATCTTAAAAGCGATTATTCCAGATTATGTGCCTGAGTCATATTGGAATAAAATTTTAAAGAAAAAAGATATTGGGGCATTGGTTGATTATATCTATGCACACAGTGGAATTTCTCATACTTCTACTTTCCTTGATGATTTAAAAGATATTGGTTTTAAATATGCGACCAAAGCAGGGGTCTCAATCTCCATTGATGATATTCAAGTACCAGAGCAAAAGTATGCAACGGTAGATACAGCTAAAGAAGAAGTGATTGAGATTCAAAAACAGTTTGCTAAAGGGTTATTGACAGAGCAAGAGCGTTACAATAAAATTATTGATATTTGGACAGATACCAACAACTCAGTAGCATCTGACCTTATGTCATTGATTAAAGTAGATAAAAATGGATTTAACTCCGTTCACATGATGGCAGATTCTGGGGCTAGGGGTTCGGCTACTCAAATTAGACAACTTTCAGGAATGAGGGGGCTAATGGCGAAGTCTGATGGGTCAATTATTGAAACACCCATTACCTCAAACTTCCGTGAAGGTCTAAATGTACTTGAGTACTTTATTTCAACACACGGTGCGAGAAAAGGTCTTGCGGATACAGCGATGAAGACAGCCAGTGCAGGGTATTTGACTCGAAAGCTTATTGATGTTGCACAAAACGTTAAAGTCATGATGCACGATTGTGGAACGCATGAAGGTGTTGATGTTTCCGATATTTACGTGGGTAATGAGTTAATTGAACCACTTTCAGACAGAGTTTATGGAAGGGTAATTGCACAAGATATTATTGACCCTATCACTTCAGAAGTATTGGTAAGTGAAGGAACCATGATTGATGAGCCTAGAGCCAGACTTATTTCTGATGCTGGAGTACGTTCGGTAAACATTAGAACATCAGTTACATGTAAAGCAGATAGAGGAATTTGTGCTAAATGTTACGGTCTTAACATGGCTGAAAACAAAATTGTTAAACGTGGGGAAGCTGTTGGGGTTGTTGCAGCCCAATCTATTGGTGAACCTGGTACCCAACTTACCCTTCGTACCTTCCACACAGGTGGAACGGCAACGGCAGGGAAAGAAGAGCGTCAAGTTATTGCGAACAAAGAAGGTTTCATTCGTTACTATAACTTAAATGTTAATAGAAACTCGGAGGGGAAATTACTCGTCTCAAACCGAAGAAATGCAGGTGTCCTTTTGGTTGAGCCTAAAGTGAAATCACTTACTCGTGGTAAATTAACCATTGTGACAGCACACGATGAGATTGTTTTAATGGTACAGCAAGGGGCTAAAGAGCAACGTTATACGGTTAGAAAAAATGATATTGCTAAAACCAATGAACTCGCAGGTGTGGGTGGAAAAGTAGATGGAAAACTTTTTTTACCATTTGAGAATGGTGAAATTATTGAAGAGGGTGATTCTATTGTAGAAGTCATTAAAGAGGCATGGTCTGTTCCATCTCGTGTTCCATTTGCTTCAGAATTAACGGTTGAAGATGGAGCACCAATTACGCAAGACATTCATGCTGATGCTAAAGGAATAGTAAAATTCTTCTTGTTAAAAGGTGACTATTTAGAGCGAATTGAATCGATTGCTAAAGATAAAGTTATCTCGGAAAAAGGTCTCTTTGCCGTTGTGGTTGATGAGAATGAAAGAGAAGCCGCAAGACACTATATCGCAAGAGGTTCTGTAATTTCAGTTAATGACAATAGCGAGATAACAAGAGGGGATTTAATTGCTAATGCAGCGACACAAGAACAAGTGGTCATTGCAGAGTGGGATCCATATTCTGAACCGATGATTGCAGAATCTAATGGTACTTTGAAATTTGAAGACATTATTCCTGGTGTGACTGTTGTTGAACAAGTTGATGAACTAACAGGTGAAAGTCGATTGACTTTAAATGAGTATATTCCTACGGCGTATAACCCTTCAATTATTTTGGCAACTGATGATGGAGAGTTGATTACTTATGCTTTAGAACCTAAGACTTCTATCTACGTTAATGATGGGGCAAAAGTTGGGATCGCAGATATTTTAGCAAAAACACCAAAAGCTGCTCAAAAATCAAGCGATATTACTTCGGGTCTTCCAAGAGTATCAGAGTTATTTGAAGCACGTCGTCCAAAAGATCCTGCTTTAATTGCTAAGATTAATGGTACGATTGCGTTTGGTAAACCACTAAGAGGTAAAAAACGTATTATTATTACTCCTGAAGTAGGGGCTCCTGTTGAACAGTTTGTTGATAAACAGCGTTCAGTGGTTGTGAATGAAGGTGACTTTGTCCACACTGGTGAGAAAATGACTGATGGTACAGTTTCATCTCATGATATTTTGGCTACTTTAGGTGAAAAAGCTCTTTATGAGTACATTGTCGAAGAGGTTCAAAAAGTATATCGTCGTCAAGGGGTTAATATCTCAGACAAACACATTGAAATTGTTGTTTCTCAAATGATGCGTCAAGTCAAAGTGGTTGATGGTGGTGACTCGAAATTTATTGATGCAGATTTAATTTCTAAAAAGAAATTTGATTTTGAAAATAAAAAAGTAATTAAACTCTTTGGTGAACCAGCAATTGCTGAACCACTGTTGATTGGTATTACAAGAGCAGCTGTTGGTGCCGATTCAATCATCTCAGCAGCTTCTTTCCAAGACACAACTAAAGTACTTACTTCTGCTTCAATTGCAGGTACAGTAGATATGTTAGAAGATTTAAAAGAAAATGTTGTTATTGGTCGGCTTATTCCTGTGGGAACAGGAATGGTTGATATTGAAAACATTAAGTTTCATGAACTAAAAGAAGAGGAATAAGCTTTCTCTTCTTTACTACGACGTTAAATGTCGTAGTAAGTTTAGATTCCCTCCATCTGTTTTGCTTCAAAATGAACCAAACGCTCCCCGATAAATTTAAATTTTAACTCTATGGGACGACAACAAACTTCACAATCTTCTATGTAATCAGAAGTCTCTTCTTCGCTTTCTAATATCATTGAAATTCTTTCCCAGCAGTAGGGGCAGGTAAAAAAGTGTTCCATAAACGCTAACTCCTTAAATGGCATAAGTTGAATGATAGCAGGTTTTATTATAATAAAAGCCTATTTCGGTATAATATGCACCATTTTCTAAGCATGAATGTCCCGAAAGTACGTATAAATAGCGTTTTTTCGGGGCTTTCCTGCCCAGATTTCAAAAAAACTAACAGAAAGGAATTGTATTGCCTACAATTAACCAACTCGTTCGTAAAGAACGTAAAAAAGTGATTAAAAAATCAAAATCACCTGCATTAGAAAAATGTCCTCAAAGAAGAGGTGTATGTACTAGAGTTTACACAACAACTCCAAAAAAACCTAACTCAGCCTTAAGAAAAGTTGCCAAAGTTAGATTGACAAGTGGATTTGAAGTAATCTCATACATTGGTGGAGAGGGTCACAACCTTCAAGAACACTCAATCGTATTGGTACGTGGAGGTAGAATTAAAGATTTACCTGGTGTTAAATATCATATTGTTCGTGGTGCATTAGATGCCTCAGGTGTTAATGGTAGAACCGTTGCCCGTTCTAAATACGGTACTAAAAAACCTAAAAAATAGTTAATTTATTAGCTTTTAGATTAAAATAAGTGTGAGCTTTGAGATAAGCTTTAAGCAGTTTTTATCAACATCTTTAGAGATGATAACCTTAGGGGATAAAGATTGAGTAAATCAATTTAGACGATTGAAGATATAAGGAAAAATAGAATATGAGAAGAAGAAAAGCTCCCGTAAGACCAGTATTGCCAGATCCAGTACATGGTTCAAAAGTTTTAACAAAGTTTGTAAATGCCGTAATGTTAGATGGTAAAAAAGTTACAGCAGAGAAGATAATGTATGGTGCATTAGAGAGAATTGAAG
>JALSQB010000151.1 GCA_026985655.1 Campylobacteraceae bacterium
TTTTAGGAACACAGATGTTAAGTAAGGGGCATGATTATGCGAACATTACACTCTCGGTTATTTTGGGCATGGATTACATCTTAGGTTTGGGAGATTATAGGGCTAGAGAGAGAGCTATGGCATTGTTGTTACAAATTGCAGGGCGTTCGGGTAGGGCAAAGTCGGCAGAGGTGATTGTGCAGTCACAAAATGCTGATTTTTTTTCACTTTATCTTAATGATTATGAAGCTTTTTTAAAAGATGAGATGTTTTTTGTGGAAGATATGTATCCTCCTTTTGTGAGTTTAGCACGGATTTTGATTTCACATCTCAAAGAAGCAAAAGCAGGAAAAATCACGCTTGACACAGTCACTAAACTCAAAGCCTTTGAAGAGGTTGAGATAGTAGGGCATGGCAAAGCACCCATTGAACGGATTGCAAATAAATATCGGTTTAACATTTTATTACGTGCCAAAAGTCGTAAAGCGATGCTTGAAGCCTTACACGCTGTGAACAATCCTCTGATTGAAATAGACATGGATCCTGTGGAGTTCTCTTAGTATTTTTGGGTAAAATTTGCTATAAGATAGAGATGAAAATTTTGGTGCAATAAATTGACACCCTACAGATTTAGATAAAATTGGACAAGGTAGGGTGCAATTTATTGCACCATGAAATAGCATTTGAATAAAGAAAAAATATTGCCGTAAGGCTTAAAGAATTAAAACAGTAAAGAAGCAACAATGAAAGAAAGATACCCAACCAAAAAAATCTATGTAGGCGATGTAGCCGTAGGGGGAGATGCTCCTATTTCTGTGCAGTCTATGACTTACTCTGACACCCATAATGTGGCTGAAACCGTTGAACAAATCAACCGTTTACACTTTGCAGGGGCTGACATGGTGCGTTTGGCTGTACCTAAAATGGAAGATGCTTTGGCACTTAAAGAGATTAAAGAGCAGGTCTCTTTGCCAATTATTGCTGACATTCACTACCACTATAAGTTGGCACTAGAAGCTGCTAAATGGGTGGATTGTATTCGCTTTAACCCTGGGAACATTAATGACAAACATAAGATTAAAGAGATAGTCAAAGCGTGTCAAGAACGCTCATTGCCCATTCGTATTGGGGTAAATGCAGGTTCTTTGGAGTCTGAGTTTGATGACAAATATGGAGCAACAGCCGAGGGTATGGTAGCAAGTGCTGACTATAACATTAAATTTTTAGAAGATTTAGGCTTTAGTGACATTAAAGTCTCACTCAAAGCTTCAGATGTAGAGCGAACGGTCGATGCCTACCGAATGTTACGCCCTAAAAATAACTATCCGTTCCACTTAGGGGTCACAGAAGCTGGAACAATTTTTCATGCGACCATTAAGTCTTCCATTGGTTTGGGGGCTTTACTGCTTGACGGCATTGGTGATACGATGCGAATCTCCATTACAGGAGAGCTTGAAGAAGAAATCAAAGTAGGAAAAGCCATTTTAAAAGACTCTGGGCGAATTAAAGAGGGATTAAACATCATCTCATGTCCTACTTGTGGACGCATTGAAGCTGACCTTGTTAAAGCCGTAGCCGAAGTTGAAAAAAGAACAGCTCACATTAAAACCCCTATGGACGTGTCGGTGATGGGCTGTGTGGTCAATGCCATTGGTGAAGCAAAACACGCTGATGTGGCGATTGCCTATGGTAAAGAAGCAGGGCTTGTAATGCTCAAAGGAGAAGTGATTGCACGACTACCTGAAAATGAGTTGGTCGATAGGTTTGTACAAGAGGTTGAAGCGTTTGCTGAGAAACAAGCTTAATATATTTGAGAGCTAAGGGGTTTTAATGAACGAAAACATGTACAATTTAAACATCGAAAGAGCAGTTCTTTCAGCCATTTTATTTGACCCTCAAATCTTTGAGGAGTTAGCAGCGAAACTAAAGGCACATGATTTTTATTTGCCATTTCATCAGCATGTGTTCTCAGCCATGGAAGAACTTGCACGTGAAGACAAGCCGATTGATGAAGAGTTTTTAAAGAGTAAATTAAGTAGCAGTGATAATTATGATGAGGTGGCACTTCTTGACATTTTAGCCTCTAACCCTATCTCCAATACGGACGCATATTTGGGTGAAATCAAATCACGTTCAACCAAAAGAGCCTTAGCTACTTTAGCAACGACCATTAAAAAAGTGACCATAGAAGATGACTTACCCACCGATGAAGTGATGAACATGGTGGAGAAAAAGCTCTATGAGATTACCCAAAACTCCACCTCTGAAGATTTTAGAGAGTCCAAAGAGATAACCCTTTC
>JALSQB010000152.1 GCA_026985655.1 Campylobacteraceae bacterium
GCTCTGTTTCCATTAAAACCTTAGACCTTATTTTAGATGCCTTGGGGTACGAGATAGGTTTTGAGCCAAAAGAGAGTTATGGTTTTGGGATTCCTATTTTTGGGGAGTGAGTAGTAACTAAGGGGTCAGACCCAAATGGCACTAACTTAAGCATTATTTTTGCTTTTTTAACTAGCAATTTGGCTAATTGTTACCAATTTATTACCATTTTAAGTATAATTACACTATGAAAAACAAATCCTTAGAAATAGTTATTATCGAAGATGAAAAAGATATTTTAGAACTGCTTGAATACCACTTGCAAAAAGCAGGGTATGCGACTATGGGATTTTTATCAACTAATAATGTTGAACAGTTTTTAGAAGAGGAAGAGCCTTCTTTGTTGATTGTGGATCGTAATCTTCCTGGTTGTGAGGGGAGTGAGTTTGTGGCAGAACTTAGAAAGTATGGTTGTACCACTCCTGTCATTTTTTTAACAGCTAAAGACAAAGACCAAGATATTGAAGATGGGTTTGAACGAGGGGGTGATGACTACATCACCAAACCTTTTAAACCCAAAGAATTGCTTTTACGCGTTCAAGCTTTACTTCGCCGTTCAGGGGCTATTACTAATAATCAAATTAAATATCGGGACTTGGTTTTACATCTTGCGAACCGTTCTTTAATGATTGATAACAATGAAATAGAGCTTAGTAATTTAGAATTTAAACTACTCTATACCTTTGTTAAAAGTCCTAAAAATACCTTAGATAGAGACTATTTAAGAGATGAAGTATGGGGTGATGATAGTTTAAATTTTAATGATAAAACCATCAATGTCACTATGAATCGACTGAAAAAGAAGATAGACCCAACAGGAGAGAAAAAATACTTTCTACCTGTTTGGGGGGTTGGTTATAAGTTGGTGTAAGTTGTAAGCTTTTTTTGAAGTTATTTGAGATTTACATTGCTGTGCAGTTTTGTGCTAGGTTTGGCTATACTTTAGCTGATGAGACTTTTGCCTTATGTCAAAAAAATGGTGCGTGAGGGAAATTTAGAGAGTAAGCCCAGTGCGATAGATTTTGTGAAAGAGATATATATTTATGAGTAAAATAGAAAAAATAATTAAAGAGTTTGAAGAAGAAAACAGTGCTAAAATAGTTTACATTACACTTTTTGGTTCAAAACTTTTTGGAACAGATAATCCCAATTCGGACACGGACTATAAGGGAATATTTATCCCCTCAAAAAGAGAGGTTTTGCTTAAAAGAGATATTGAGCATTATAACTATAATTCCAATACCAATGGAAAAAATGAAAAAGATGATGTGGATTTACAACTCTATAGCATCTACAAATGGTTCAATCTACTTAAAAAAGGGGAGACAGGAGCCTTAGACATTCTCTTTTCACTTTTTAGGGAAGATACCCAAGTTTACAATGACAAAGCATTCACCTCACAGATGATGCAACACTATAAACGCTTCTATAATCGTAATCTACACTCATTCATTGGTTACTGTGTGGGGCAGAGTAAAATGTATAATATTAAAGGTAAGCGTTTCCAAGAGTTACATCAATTTGTAGCATTATTTGAAGCTTTAGCCATAACAGCGAGTAGTGATAAATTAGAAGATTATTTTCCACAGATAGAACAGATTTTAGCTGATTCAAGTTTTAAGTATGTCAAATTTATTAAAGCAGCCATTTCACGAGGAAATCAAGCTTATAAAGAGGGGCGTTACATTGAGTTATTGGGAAAACGTTTTGCAGGAAGTGTGACTGTTGGCTATTTTTCCAAGATGATAAGTGAGATGGAAGAGCAGTTTGGAAACCGAAGTAAAAACTCAGCAACAGGAGTAGATTTTAAGGCACTCTCTCACGCTGTAAGAGTCATTAGCGAGGTTGAAGAGCTTTTAGATGATGGGTTTATTACTTTTCCTTTGAAAAATAGGGTCTATATTACCTCCATTAAAGAGGGACATGAAGAACTTGAAGAGGTAATGGACTATTTAGATGTGAAGCTAGATGAGGTAAATCAAAAGTTAGAGCAGAGTGCTTTACCCCAAAAGAGTGATGAGACGTTTATTGATGAATTTACTTTGGCGTTGATTGAAGCTCAACAAAAACAATCTCCCCACCTCTAACAACTCCCACTTTCCCTTGACACGCCAAAGAGGGTAAAGAGACATAGTTTTTATGTACTAAACTTTGATGAAAATGCCCCTCTATAATGAGGGAATTTTTAGGGTAATGACTTCTAATGGCATCAAATCTTTTGGCGTAGCCTTTACA
>JALSQB010000153.1 GCA_026985655.1 Campylobacteraceae bacterium
ATGAAACGCATACTAATTTTGATTTTAATTGTAAACACTACATCTCTTTTTGCCATGAGTAAAAGAGTAAGTAACAATACGGAGATAGTAGATGATTGGGAATACAATGCCACCTCTACTATAAATGACTCTAGCAGACGTTTAATGAGCATGTCTGTTTCACCGATTGCTAAAAATATGATGAGTGCTAAAAAGAGTATTGGGCTATCGGTTGGTGGAGCAAAAGATACCAACAACTTTAAAGCCAATATTGACAATGGCTATTTGCCAAAATTAGATGCTATTACCTATGAGGGGCAGTTCTATAATCACTACTTTGACACAGGCATTGGTGAGGGTGAGTGTAAAGAGCTATTTTGTCCTTCTTATGCTTTGGCTAAACGTAAAAATATTTTTACTGATGATGAAGAATATTTTCTCTCAGTTGGATTAAATTCAGGTATTAAAGAGGGTGATTTTAAACGTAAGAAACTAAATTTGGTAGTTGTTTTAGATATTTCAGGTTCTATGGGGTCAGCTTTTGATGCGTATCATTATGACAAAGCAGGCACTAAAGTGATGCATGACGATAAAGAGCATAAAACAAAAATGAAAATTGCTACTGAATCTATTGTTGCGATGCTTTCACATTTAAACGATGATGACCGAGTCGGTATTACTCTTTTTGACCACAATGCTTATGTGGCAAAACCTCTTAACCTTGTAGGAAAAACAGATAAAAAAGCCATACGTGAACATATTTTAGCTCTTAAGCAACGTGGAGGAACAAATTGGTCAGCAGGTTACAAAGAGGGGGTAAAACTTTTTGATGAGGTTAAGTTAAATGGTGAGTATGAAAACAGAATTATCTTTTTAACTGATGCGATGCCTAATCGTGGTGAATTAAGTAAAAACAAGCTTTTTGGTATGGCAAAAGAGGCATCAGCTAAAGGCATTAACACAACATTTATTGGTATTGGGGTAGATTTCAACAATGATTTGATTGAGTATGTTTCTAAAACAAAAGGGGCTAACTACTTCTCTGTACACTCAAGTGAAGCCTTTTCTAAACTCCTAGATAAAGAGTTTGATTATATGGTTACGCCATTGGTTTACGATTTAGTCTTAAAGCTAAAGAGTGAAGATTATAGCATCGTAGGTGTTTACGGTTCACCAGAAGCGAAGTTAGCTACGGGAGAGATTATGAGCATAAACACACTTTTTCCTTCAGACAATGATGGAACAGCGACCAAAGGTGGGGTGGTACTTTTGAAGTTGCAGAAAAAAAGTACGGCAAGTTCCGATACGGCAAAACTTAGTTTAGAAGTAAATTACACCGATGTTAAGGGTAAGTCATACAGCAATGCACAAAAAGTTTCTTTTAAAAAAGAGTCAGCTTACTACGATAACAGTGGCATTGAAAAAGCCATTTTGGTTTCTGATTATGTATCGGTCATGAAAAATTGGCTTATTGACAGTAGAGCTTCATGTAACGACAAAGTCTCTTGGGCAAATCAACAAGCCATAGAAATTCAAAAACGATGTATGCTCTACCCACCATTGCATCCTGATTATCCACAAATTGCTACGTGGGAGCGTAAATCTTGCAAGTTAAAGGTGAGTGCTGGTTATAAGCAATTTTTACAACTTTTTAGAAAAATCTATTTTCAAGAGATGCAAAAGTTAGGCGATGAGAGTTTAAGTAAAGAGATGACAATTTTAAATACTCTTATTAATCAAAAACGAGCTAGCCATGACGATGGTGGTGCAAAAGATGATTGGCAGTATAGAAAATAATGAATTTAGGATTACTTTTAAGTGTTGGAATGGGTGGTTTTGTTGGGGCTATTTTACGTTTTAGCCTCTCTTCTTGGGTAGTAAAAGCAACAACGACAGCATTTCCTTGGGGAACACTTTTTGTTAATGTTTTAGGGAGCTTTTTCATAGGTTTTTTGTTTCTCTATTTTCAACATGTCAATCTTTCTCCTACCCAAAAGGCACTCTTTATTACAGGCTTACTTGGAGCATTGACTACCTTCTCTACCTTTTCACTAGACACCGTTCTACTCTTACAGCAAGAGTTGTATGTTAAAGCATTCTCCAATATATTGCTTAATGTACTCTTCTCTATTGGGGCAACATTTTCTGGAATGTGGGTATTTAAAAGACTATTTCTTTAGGGAGTGATTGAGATGCAAAAAAAACTAGATGAAAATAACAGCTTAATTTTTCAAATAAATTACCCCTATTTGTCTAAAAAAAAATCAACCAAAATTTTTGAAGCAACGCTAGGAATTGGTGGAAACATTGGTGATGTACCCAGAAGATTTAATCATCTCTTTTATCATCTTAAACGCTCTTCTTTGGTTGATATAATGCAAACCTCACCCATTTTAAAAAATCCTCCTTTTGGCTACTTGGAGCAAGAAGCGTTTCATAATGCATTAATAATTGTGAAAACTTGTTTGTCTCCTAAAGCACTTTTACGCTATATTTTGCATATTGAAAAACAATTTGGAAGAAAACGCTCTTTTGCTAATGCACCTCGTACTTTAGATATTGATTTAATATTTTATGAAAAAGTAAAAATGAACTCAAAAGAACTCACCCTTCCTCACCCATCTTGGAGGGATAGAACTTCAGTGATTATTCCTCTAACTTATTTAAAAAACTAAAATTTAAGAGCGACTATGTCTAAAAAAAAATCTCCTAATTCAGAAGAGAAACTTTTAACTGTTGAAGATGTCCGTGCATTAAGAGAAGAGATTGCATTAATGCATGGCTCTTTGGCTAAAGATGTCCTTGAACATACCCCATTAATTAAAAAAGTTGTTAATAAGTTTATTGAAAAAGGACTCAATGCAAGTTGGACTGAAAAACTTTTAGCACCTTTGGCTGGTTCAGCCCTTGAAGATGATGAATTAATCCTCATCTCCTATGTATTAGAAGAGCTAGATGCTTTACTTAAAATTGAAGATGAAGAGAAAAAAGTAAGTAAGTGTGTTCGTATTATTGTGGGTAGTACAGGGATTGGTAAAAGCTCTTTACTTGGAAAATTAGCAGCACGCTATAAATATTTTTTACCTAAAAAACATAGCGTGGCATTGGTTAATTTTGATCAAGAAAAAGTAGGGGCGCAAGAGCAGTTAGAGAACTATGCTGAAGCTATGGAGATACCACTTTTGGCTATTTTGGAGCTTTTAGAAGAGGAATATGATATTCTTTTTATAGACACAGCAGGTTCTGAAGGAGAAGACTTAGAAGCCTTAAAAGAACTAATTGCTTTTATCGAGAGCTATACTGATTACAAGATTGAAATTTCATTAGCCCTTTCAGCCACAGCTAAAATGCGAGATTTAGAAAAGATACATAGGCGTTTTAGTTCCTTAGGGATTAAAAATTTTATTTTAACTAAGCTAGATGAAACAACAGATTTATCAGATATTATAAACTTTTTAATTAAAGAAAAAACGCCAATTAGCTATATCTCCACAGGTACAAATATACCTGAAGATTTAGAAGTGGCAAGTAAAGAGTATATTTTAAATCAATTTATGAAAGAAGATTAAAATGGGAAACAAAAAAATATTAGTGGGAATGTCTGGTGGGGTTGATTCTACTGTTACTAGCATTCTTTTACAAAAAGAGGGATACGAAGTGGTAGGGGTTTATATGAAACTTCACCATAAAGAAGGGTACCATGAAGCCAACATTGAAAAAGTAAAAAGAGTAGGTGAATACTTAGGGATTGAAGTACATATTCATGACCTCTCCACTCAATTTAAAGATAAAGTGTATGATTATTTTGTCGATACCTATAAAGAGGGTTTAACCCCTAATCCTTGTGTGATGTGTAACCGAAACATTAAGTTTGGTGAGATGGTGGCATTTGCAGATAGTTTAGGCATTGACAAAGTAGCCACAGGGCATTATATTAAGTGTGATGGTGACTTTTTATATATGGCAGAAGATGAGAGCAAAGACCAAAGCTATTTTTTAGCGCAAGTCCGTAAAGAGACGCTTAAAAAACTTTTGTTTCCTTTGGGTACTTGGTTAAAGAGTGATGTTAAAGCGTATGCCTCTAAAATTCCTATTTTGGCAGATTTCGCCACACAAAAAGAGAGTTCAGAGATTTGTTTTGTCGAGAATGATTATACTGAAGTCCTTGAACGACACATGAACATTGACCAAGAGGGTGAAACGGTTGATGTAGAAGGAAATGTGGTTGGAAAACATAAAGGTTATATGCACTATACCATCGGAAAACGTAGAGGCTTTACCGTTGATGGTGCACATGATCCACATTTTGTGATAGAGATTAAACCCGAAAAAAATCAAATAGTTGTGGGTAAAAAAGAAGAACTAGAGGTCAATAGCTTTAGCATAAAACAGATAAATCTTTTTGAAGAACTAAGAGAATTTGATGCTACTGTTAAAGTACGCTACCGAACGCGAGCGATTGCTTGTAAAGTAAAAATTGAGGGTGAAGTAGGACGCGTAGAGATGCAAGAGTCTGTATTTGGTTTAGCTTATGGACAAGTTGCTGTTTTTTATGATGGTGACAGAGTGATTGGCTCTGGCGTTATTTGTTAAGTAAAATAAGATAAAAGGAGATAAAAATATGAAAAAAAATAGTTTATTAATTTTGGGCTTTTTGCTCTTAAGTGCTTGTAGTCAAAATGAGCCTAAACCTACTGTTCAAGTAGCTGTGAAAAAAGAAGTGAAAGAGAATCTTAATCAAGAAGTCAAAACGAGTGTTAAAGAAGAAGTAAAAAAGAGTGTGGTAGTGCAAACGCTACCTATGGAAGCTGAAAATGAGTTTATTCCTGAACACATTAAACGCTCCCATATTGAAGTCGTTGAACACTATTAAATAAAAAAGACTAATCAAGGGGAATGGTTAGTCTTTGTCCAATGACAAGCATTAAACTTGGAGGAATGATATTTTTATTTGCTTTGTAGATTTTATAATATTTGCGATTATCTCCATAGTAAGCTTCTGCATAGGTAGAGAGTGATTCATTTTTTTGTACTTCGACAATAACAGAACTCTCTGTTCTAGAAATTTCTTTAAGATTTTTTTTTATTAGTGTCGGAAAAGGACTTTTTGACTTTTTAGGTCTTATTGATTGAATTTCTTGTTGAAGATTTTCTTTTGATGCCTTTTTTGTTGTTAATTCTTGAATAATAGACTTTAAGTTTTGAATGGTTTTTCTATCTTCTTTTTGTGCTTTTTTTAAGCTATTGAGTTCTCTTAAAATATTTGCTAATTGTATTTTAATCTCTTCACGCTCATCATTGTTTTTAAGATTTGTATCTTTTATTTGTTGTGAAGTTGGTAATTGACTTAAGATGGCATCTTTGGGTTTTTTAGCACAGTTCATCTCTTTTTTGAGTGCATGATCGTTGCACCCAACAACTGTACCTTCAATTTTTTGATTTTGAAAGAGTGTTGATTTTGATGATTCATCAATCAGCTCTATTTCGGGTTCTTCAGCCATTAAAGTTGTATTAAGTAGTGCATATACTAATAGTGAACCAAATAATTTATGTTTCATAGTGTGTCCTTTGTTGAAATTTTCCTTGATTATATATGATAGCATAAAACTAGCATTCAAAAGTTAAAAAATCTTAATTTGAAATGATTGACCAACTTATAGGAGTCCAATAAGGCATAGTGATATTAGCTTCACGTAATTTGTCTCCTGCCCATGTATTGCAAGTATTAATTAGATTATATTTTCCTTTTGCTTCATAGAAAAAATCTTCTCTACCATACCCTCTAATTGGCTTTTTATTGCGTGTAAAAGTTTCTAAAATGCTATGGTTTAAGTACGCTTCTTGGGCAGTTGAAATTTTTATCTCTTTGAGTGATTCATATTTTAATATATTATCTATATAGCTCACATGCATAAGTGACGGGGTATTAAGAAAAAGTGCTTTAAGGCTGGTTGTCAGTTTAAAATCATTGGTTTGAGGGGTTGTTAGATAGGTCTCTTTGTCTCCCCAGCCAAAAGCCAAGTAGCCATATTTTTTTATTTTAAATTTAGATAAAAAAGAGCGATTAATATCGTTTATGTTTAAAACGATGTCTGCATGTATGGTACTGTATAAAATGTAAATTGTTTTCTCTTTTTTTTCTTGAGTGTTTACCTTTTTAGGAAAAAGTGTAAAGAGATAAGCAGTAAAAAAATAAATAAAAATACTCAAAATTGTAAAAAGCATAAGATGTAAAAGATATTTAAATAGTTTTTTCATAAGCTAATAATAATATAACTTTTTGAAATTATGGGATATAATGATACAATTATCTTAAAAGGAAGCTCAAGATGAATGTAAAGGTTGTTTGTCCCTCTTGTGGAAAAGTAAATAAAATCCCTAAAAAAGAGGCTTATGCTAAAGCCAATTGTGGAGAGTGTAAAGAGTCTATGCTTGATAGAAAGCCTATTGATGTTAGCAAAGAAGAGTTACTTCATATTTTGGTAAATAGTGAAATTCCTGTAATGGTAGATTTTTGGGCACCTTGGTGTGGACCTTGTTTACAAATGACAGACGCTTATGAAGAAGCAAGTAGAGAACTCTCTTTGAAAGTACAGTTTTTAAAAGTAAATACTGAAGAAAACCCTGCTTTAGGGGCATTATATGGTATTGAGAGTATTCCAACATTGAAAGTGTTTAAAGATAACAAAGAGATTGCAACACGCTCTGGTTCACTAAGTAAAGAGATACTTACAAGCTGGGCAAAAGATTTTATCTAAGGAGTTAAATATGGCTAATACAAAAATATTATTACTTGAAGATGATGCTAATCTTAATGAAACCATAACCGAGTTTTTAGAAGAGTTAAACTATGATGTAACGAGTACATATGATGGTTATGAAGCAGAAGATGTTTTGTATGAGTCTAAATTTGACCTCCTGCTTTTAGATGTCAATACACCAGGAATTGATGGTTTTTCATTGTTGAAAGAGGCGAGAAAAAATGAAGTTCTTTCTCCTTGTATCTTTATTACCTCTTTAGATGGTGTAGATGATTTAGAAAAAGGTTTTGAGTCAGGTTGTGATGATTATATCAGAAAGCCGTTTGTACTTAAAGAGTTGGCAATTCGTATTGAAACATTGCTTAGAAGAGGTTTCTTTCACGAAGCAAAAGAACTCATTGAAATAGGTGAGGGGATTGAATACAATACCAAATCAAATGAGCTAATTGTTAATGGTAAGGCTGAAACATTGGGCAATAAAGAATCGTCACTTTTTAAACTTTTTATGAAACAGCAAGATGAAGTACTCTCTCACGATAGAATCTATAAAGAGTTATGGGATTATGATGAAGAGCCAAGTGACACAGCACTTCGTACCTACATTAAAAATATTCGTAAAATCATAGGTAAGGAAAGAATTGTTAGTATCAAAAAGCAAGGATACAAGTTCATATCACAATAGCGAACGCCGTTCATTATTACGTTTCTTAAGTCTTTATATTGTACTTGTTAGTTTACTCTTAGTTGTGTTGGGGGTACTACACTATAAGAGTCAAGAAGAGCTTATGTTCTCAAATCAACGTACACAGCTTTTAAGCTATGCCAATAAACAGTATAAAGAGATTAAAACCTTTCATAATGAACAGTATCCTAAAAATAGGGTTTATCCACGTAATTCTCATTTTCGTTCAGCCATCTATGATTTATCTGGTGAGAAAATCTTCTCTTTGCTTAAACATAAACCACTACATTTTGGAAAAGATATATATCGTGTTAAAGATAGCATACAGTTTTTAAAAATTTTAGATGACAACTACTATTTGGGGGCAAAATATCTTTTTATTGAAGTGAATGAAGACCTTACATGGAAAGATAATGCCATAAGAGAGATTATGCTTTATGGTGCATTGACTTTGGCAATACTTGCACTATTTGGTTTCTTTTTTGTGGGCATATTTCTACGTCCGATGAGAGATTCTATTACCTTACTTGACAACTTTATAAAAGACACTACGCATGAGTTAAATACACCTATTTCAGCTATTTTAGCCAATATAGAGATGATGGACAGAAAAGAGATGGGCATTAAAAATGAAAAAAAATTAGCACGCATAAACATCGCTGCTAAGACAGTTTCGCATCTCTATCAAGATTTGACCTATTTAACACTCAATCATAAACGAAAATCACATGATGAGTGGATTGATTTAAGAAAACTTATTAGTGATAGGGTAGAATATTTTTCTATTTTGGCAGGTTCTAAAAAAATTACTTTTACTTTAGATTTAGAAGATGCCACACTTTTTATTGATGCAGTAAAAATTGCTAGAGTTGTTGATAACTTAATCTCAAATGCCATTAAATATAACAAACGAAATGGAAGTATTTCAATTATTCTTAGGGCAGGGTATCTAATGGTAGAAGATACGGGTATTGGGATTGATGCTCAAAAAGTAAATGATATTTTTGAACGATATACACGTTTTAATTCATCTGAAGGTGGTTTTGGCATTGGCTTAAATATCGTAAAAAGCATTATGAATGAGTATGGACTAAAAATTACTGTACGTTCTGTCTTAAACAAAGGAACGAGCATTAAAGTTGTCTTTTAAATTTTTAATAGTATTTTAAGTAAAATAGACTATGATAAGCTGATTAACTATATAAGAAGGATAACAACATGAATGCAAGAAAAATAAGAAGTATTTGTCGCCCATTTAGAATAGTATTAGGCTCAGCTCTAATTGCTTATGGCGTATTTTCAGGTAACCAATGGTTCTATTTAGGAGCTATTCCACTCATTGCAGGTTTACTTAATTTCTGCCCAATCTGTAAAATTACAGGTCAATGTGACATTATGGGAAAAGATTAACAGAATTATTCCTCAAGCAATCAACAAGCAGTTTTTTTATTGCTTGTTGATTTTTTAAAAATTTCACTTTTAAGTAATATTTCATTTTTTACATTTACTATTCTATACTTATAAGGTCAATAGGGAAGTAGTACTATTTTAAATAGAATTAATATTATGTTAATCAATTTAGAGAAAAAGTCCACCAGTCCTATATTAGAGATATTTATAGAAAAGTAATCTCGGAAGATTACTTAAAAGTGAAAATAATTTAGGATTATAAAAAGAGCTATTAAATCCGTTCGGTAGGTATTTCGTCCTTGAAAGCCATTGCTTCAGCTTCTTTAAGGATTTCCATAGCACCTTGCGATTTCATACGTTCCGTCATAAGATGCCCTAATGTCTTCCAAGAGCTTAAAGGTTCTTCAATCTTCTCTTTAATGATTTTTGAGCCATCAGGATAGCCTATCATCGCTTTAAGCGTAATCGTACCTTTAGAAATAGTAGCATTAACTGCCACAGGTGCTGAACACCCTGCCCCAATATCTCCAATGAAGTCACGTTCTACTTGTGAGCATACAAAAGTATCCTCATCATTCAAAACTTCTTGAACAATTTTTCGAATCTCTG
>JALSQB010000154.1 GCA_026985655.1 Campylobacteraceae bacterium
CTTGAAAACCTAAGAACCAATGAATCGCTTTTAAACTCTTTTGATATAGAGAGTTTAAACCTAGAGACAGTTATGTTTCAGAGTGGTTACTTAACCATCAAAAAAATAGTACAAAAGAGAAGAAGAACAGAGTATATTCTTACCTATCCAAACCTAGAGACAAAAATGAGTTTCAATGACTATCTTTTAGGTTTTTTGGTTAAAAATAGAAGCTCTAAAATAGAGATTCAAAACGAGCTTATGGATATGATGGAAGAGCAAAACCTAGAGGGGATTGAACAGGTTTTTAAATCTCTCTTTGCCTCTATTGCTTATAATAACTATACTAAAAATGATATTGAAGATTATGAAGGCTTTTACGCAAGTGTAATTTACGCCTACTTTGCAGGTGCAGGGTTTGATAGAATTGTAGCCGAAGATGCCACAAATGATGGACGCATAGACCTTAGTGTTTTTCTTGATGATATGCTATATATCTTTGAGTTTAAAGTAAACCAAAAGGGTGCATTAGCTCAAATTAAAGAGAAAAACTACCCTCAAAAATATGAGACTAAATTTTCTGATATTTTTATTGTTGGGGTGGAGTTTGATAGTACGAGTCGTAATATAATTAAATATGAGTGGGAGAGAGTTTAAGTTTTTTCTACTTATAATTATCCAATTTAAGTATAATACTTTTCAAATTTAAAAAAGGTTCTGTTTGAAAAATATTACATCGTTTACCCTCATACTCTTGGCTTCTTTATGGATTGTTTTTTTTGACAATGTGGCTTTTTTTGAGCAACTTACCAATGTCTATCCCTTAGGGCTTGAGTATGCACCATTTTTACTCTCACAAGTGATTTTTTTAGTGGCTATTTTTGTGCTTTTGTTTACGCTTTTGGGGTGGCACTATACGCTGAAGCCTATTTTGATTTTTATGTTACTGCTTACCTCGGTTCAGAACTACTTTATGGTGACTTATAATATCTTGGTGGATAAAACCATGATAGAAAATGTCATGCAGACCAATGGTGCTGAAGCGATGGATTTAATGAGCGTTAAACTGCTTTTGTACTTTCTTTTTTTAGGGCTATTTCCCTCTTTGTTTGTGTGGCGTTCTAATATTGTTTACGGTAGTTTCAAACAACTTTTATGGCATAAGCTTAAGGTTTTCATCGGTATTATTTTGTTGGTATGGTTATTGCTTTTTAGTTTTTCTAAACACTACACTTCCTTTTTTAGAGAACATAAAGTGGTACGTTTTTACATTAATCCTTTAGATGGCTTTTTCTGTTTTGCTTCTTACATAAAAGAGCAGTTTGCGAATCAAAACATTCCATTGGAGAAAATAGGGCTTGATGCCAAACAGGCTAAAAAAGAGAAGCGAAACATTGTCATTATGGTTGTAGGTGAAGCAACACGGGCTGACCACTTTGCGTTAAACGGTTATGAAAAAGAGACCAACCCCCTTTTAAGCAAAGAAGATATATTTAACTTCTCTAAGGTAAGTTCTTGTGGTACAACCACGGCTGTCTCTGTTCCTTGTATGTTTTCACTCTATAAAAAGAGTGACTATAGCAGTAGCAAAGGCAAAAACAGTGAAAATGTTTTAGATGTGTTAAACAGAGCAGGGGTAGAGGTGTTGTGGCGAGACAACAACTCTGATTCTAAAGGGGTGGCTACACGATTAGATTATGTTTCATATAAAAATAAAAGTGTAAATAGTATTTGTGATGTTGAGTGTCGCGATGAGGGCATGTTAGTGGGCTTAGAAAAAGTCATAAGCCGTTCCAAAAAAGACATTATTATTGTCTTGCACCAAATGGGTAATCACGGTCCTGCTTATTACAAACGTTATCCTAAAGCTTTTGAGAAGTTTACCCCTGCGTGTCATAACAATCAGTTAGAAGCTTGTACACAAGAGGAGATAGCCAATGCTTATGATAATGCCTTGCTTTATAGTGACTATTTTTTATCTAAAGTGATTGCCTTGTTAAAAAAGCAAGAGAATAAAACCACGCAAACAGCCATGCTTTATGTTGCCGACCATGGGGAGTCTTTGGGTGAGGGAGGGCTTTACTTACATGGACTGCCGTATTTTATGGCACCTGATGCACAGACGCATGTTCCTATGGTGATTTGGTTTAGTCAAAATTATCAAATCAACAGAGAGCAACTGAAACAAAAAGAGGATGAAAAATGGAGTCAAGATAATCTTTTCTCTACGCTTTTGGGTCTCTTTTCGATTGAGAGTCAGGTTTATAAAAAAGAAGATGACATAGTAAACAGTGAAGTGAGGTAAGTATGAAGAAGTTTTTAATTCAGAGCGTTAAATATCTGTTAATCATTGCCCTTTTGTGGGCAGTTTACTTTTTGCTCTATGCCAATTTCCATCAAGTTGATAAAGATTTGTATCGTTCAGGGCAGTTACGCTCTTTTAATATGGGTTATTTTGTTAAGAAACATAAGATAAAGTCCATTCTCAATTTAAGAGGAGGCTATGCCAAAGGTAAAACGCCAGATAGTTGGTACTTAGATGAAATAGCCTTTGCCAAAGAGCATAATGTTAGCCATATTGACTACGGCATAGGGGACAGAATGCTTATTACGCTTGAACAGATGGAAGAGATAGTAGCGTTGATGAAAAAAGCCCCTAAACCTCTGCTTATTCATTGTAAAGCAGGAGCCGATAGAACCTCTTTGGTGAGTGCCTTGTATCTCTATGCGATTAAAAAAGATAAAAAAGCAGACCGAGCCATTTCAATTGTTTATGGGCATTTTCCTTGGCTTGGTTCAAAGACCTATTTTATGGATAGAAGTTTTGAGAACTACAAAATAGTACACCCTTTAAAAGGGAACTCATGAGTAGTATTAAATATATTTTATCGTTTACCTTTTTAAATATGTTACTGTTTCATTTTCCTTTTTATGGCTATGTATTAGAACATATTGAGTTGAGTACTTTTGATGGCTTAGTGACATTTTTTATTGTCACGGTGGCACTTTTTGTGGTCAATATCTTTTTTTTATCGCTTTTGGCCCTTATTTCGACTAGGCTATTGAAATTTTTTACTATTTTTACAGTTTTTACCGTACCCATAGCACTTTATTTTATGCGAAGCTACAACACCATTTTAGACCGAACGATGATGGGAAATGTTTTTAATACCGATAGTGGTGAAGCATTGAGTTATTATCATTCTAGTATGTTTATCTATCTATTTATTGGTCTGTTTTTAAGTTATGTGGTCTATAAAATAGAGATGAAAAAGTCTAAAAGAGTTACCTTACTCAAATATGGACTGGGCATTACGCTTGTGGGGATTTTGATTTTATATCTTAATGCAAGTAAATGGCTTTGGCTAGACAAACACGCTAAAAATTTAGGAGCAAGGGCGATGCCTTGGTCGTATGTGATTAATTCAGTTCGCTATAAACTTAGAGCTTTAAAAGCCTCTAAAAAACAGATTTTATTGCCTCCTGCTACCTTTACTCACCCCCAAGCAAAACAGGTAGTAATTTTGGTTATTGGTGAGTCAGCACGTGCTAAAAATTTTTCACTCTATGGCTATGAGAAAGAGACCAATCCAAGGCTTGAAAAAGAGGATATTGTGGTGCTTAAAAATAGTATCTCAACAGCAACCTATACTACCGCTTCAGTGCATAGTATGCTCTCCTACACAGGAAGTAGCTCAGACAGTTATGAGCCTTTGCCAAATTATCTACAACGTCAAGGAGTAGAGGTGTGGTGGCGAAGTAAAAACTGGGGTGAACCTACTTTAAAAGTAGCACAATATGAACGGGCTTCTGATTTAAAAGAAGATTGTGTGGGTGATGGCTGTTCACATGATGGGGTACTTTTAAGTAATTTAATGCAAAAGATAAAAGCTTCAACAAAAGATAAAATCTTTATTGTGCTACACACCACAGGGAGTCATGGCCCTAGCTATTTTGAGAAGTATCCAAAACGTTTTGAAGTTTTTAAACCTGTTTGTAAAACAGTCAATATTAAAGCCTGTAGTCAAAAAGAGTTAAACAATGCTTATGATAATACCATTGTCTATACGGACTATCTTTTGGCAAGGATTATTGATGGCTTAAAAGCGTTCAAAGGATTAAACAGTTTAATGCTCTATATCTCTGACCATGGGGAGTCGTTGGGGGAGTATGGGCTTTATCTTCACGGCACACCCTATGCCATTGCTCCTGATGTGCAAAAAGAAGTACCTTTTATCTTTTGGGCATCGAAGGAGTTTAAAAAAGAGAAAAATATAGAGGCTTTAAGTTTTGATAAAAAAAGCTATGGACAATATAATATTTTCCACTCTATTTTAGGAGCATTTGAGATGAATAGCACTATTTATGACAAGAAGTTAGATATTTTCAGTAAGTAATTCGTGCCAAATATAAGCCCTCTGCTGGGGCTAGTTTGGTGAGTGTTCGCTCTTCTAAGTTGAGTTGTTTTTGCAGGGCTTTTATGTTCCATTGTTTTAACGCCACTTGCATAGAAGCTTCTACTAGCATGCGTACTTGTGAGCGTAAAAAACCATTGGCTTCAAAATAGATGAGGTGATAGTTTTTATAGACTCTATAATGGGCTTTATAGATTTCTCTTATGTTTGTATGGGTGATGCTTCCTGTTTTGATGAAGTTAGAAAAGTCATGTTCTCCCTCAAAAGTTTTGAGAGCTTGGGTTAAAAGTGTTGCATCAAATTGTGGATAATACGCCACATAAGGCTTTTCAAATATATTGGGCATTGAGCTTTTAAAAACATAACGATAGCAACGCTTTTTAGCTGAAAAACGTGCATGAAAATCATCATGGACGTAACTTATATTTTTGACAGAAATGTGTTGTAATTTTCGGTTGAGTTCATACTTTAATTTTTCTAAATCTCTCCAAAACTCTGGCAATAAAAAGTCAATCACTTGTCCTGTGGCATGAACCCCTGCATCGGTACGTCCTGAACCTCTTATCTCATCAGTGATACCTAAAGAGCGTAAGGCTATCTCAATGCTTGACGTGATGGTATTTTTGGTACTTTTTTGTTTTTGGAAACCTTGAAATTTTCCTCCATCGTAAATAAGGGTCGCTTTAACACGCATCTAAAAGAACCTAAGAACAAAGCGTTTGTATAGGTAAAAACCTCCACCTATAATAGAAGTACTAATGAGTAAAAAGTTAATAATAGTGCCATTTTTTTCTAAAATATTGGCAATCCCATAGAGTACAATTATCACAACACCTAAGATAAGATACGCATAATTTTTTTGATAACGAGGATTGATAATTGAAAAAGAAGCAACAATTGTTAAGGCAAGTATTGGTATTAAACTGGCAAAAATAAAGAAGAAAATCCGTGATTTCCTATTGGGTTTTTTTGCCAATTTTTGCCAATATGCAATGATATTTGTGTAGGTGAATGATTCAGCATTGAGGTCATGAAAAACTTTCATGGTTTCATAGTCAATTTTTTTAAGACCCTCTTTTGAAAAGGTATAACCTGAACCATCTTCTAAGCTTAAGGTAATTAAAGAGTTATTATTGCTAAAAGTTGCTTTTTTAGCAATAAAGATTTGATTGGAATGTTCTTTATCTTTGTTATAAATAACAATATCTTGCATAACATGCTCTTTTTTACTTTGAACATAAATGAAAAGGTCACCAAATTTTTGACCCAATTTAGAGGGGTTAATATTAATCTGGGTTTGGGCTGTTTTTTTTATTTTAAAAGCTTTAAACTGTTGTTTGGTTTGGGGCATAAGGGCTAACGATAAAATGAGTAAAATCACACTAAAAAGTGAAGCAATAAAAAACAAACGATAGAGAAGTATCTTAGCATTAGAACCCAAGGCAAAGAGAGCCATAAGTTCATTGTCAGTTGAGAGACGAAGTAGGGTGATAACAACAGCTACTAAAAATGAGATGGGTAGGGTGTAAAATAAAATGTTGGGTAGATTATAGGCAAAAAGTTGCATCATCTCTACAAATGAAATCTGAATATAAGCTGTTAGTGCTGATATTTTAATAATGAAAACAAGTGAACCAATAAAAAATAGGGGTAAAAATATGGTAAAAAAAGAACTTTGAAAGTTCTTTGATAAGTAGCTAGAGATACTGGTATGTTTAGCCATAAATAATAAAATCTACAATGGCTTGGACTTGGGTGTCAAACATATAGGCGATGAATGTTCCAATGATTAAAAATGGAACAAAAGGTACTTGGGTATCTTTGGCTAAAAGTGAGGGAACCATAGCCACAATGGCTGCAATAAAAAGGGCATATAAAAAAGCAGGAAATCCAAGTAATGCACCCATGGTTCCTGCAACAATAATATCCCCTTCACCCATCGCTTCTTTGTTAATAAAAAATGAGAGATAGTAGCGTAAAAGGGTCATTCCTCCAACAGCCAAAAGAGCATCTTGCATGGAGTCCAAAATCGTTGGGCTAATGACAGCTAAGGCTAAAGCCAAGAGATTTAAGTTGTCAGGTATTGCCATGTATTTAAAGTCAATCATCACCAAAGCTAACAGTAAAGTAAAGACAGCAAAGACAATGGGGAAGTACCAAACAAGCCCTAATTTGTAAAAAAGAGAGACAGCAATAATTCCTGTGGCAAGTTCAATAAGTGGGTATTGCATGGAGATTTTTTCAGCACAAAAGCCACATTTCCCTCGTAAAAATAGCCATGAAAAAATGGGAACATTATGATACCACTTCAGAGGCGTTTGACACGATTGGCACTTCGACGCAGGAAAAACAATGCTTTCTCCTTTAGGAATTCGGTAGATGACCACATTTAAAAAAGAACCAATTAAGATTCCAAAGATAAACACAAAAAGTGCAATAAGTAATTCAGGGTTCATTATAGTCCTCCAAAGCGACGGTTTCTGTTGACATATTGGTCAATAATATCTTCTAATTCATGAGCTGTAAAGTCTGGCCAAAGGGTTGGGGTAAAGAAAAATTCAGCGTAAGAGTTTTGCCAAAGTAAATAGTTAGAGAGACGCTGTTCCCCACTGGTTCGAATCATTAAATCAACATCGACATAAGGGGTTGGTAGTTCAGCCCCTAAACTCTCTTCGGTAATTGTTTCGCCACGCTGTGCCAAACGATTAGCTGCTTTGGCTATCTCTTCACGTGAGCCATAGTTAAGTGCCAAAATCTGTGTGACATTGGTATGGTGTGCTGTCTCTTTTTGAATGTAAGCGATGGTCTCTTGCAGTTGTGGTGAGAAGCCCTCAATATTACCAATGGGTTGAAATTTTGCACCAAATTTATGGTAGGTTTCAAGTTGGGCTTTTAGCCATGAGTCAAGCAGTTTCATAAGAAATGCCACTTCATACTTTGGACGTTTCCAATTTTCAGTAGAAAAAGCGTAAAAGGTTACGGTTTCAATGGTCTCATGTTTTGCACAATATTCAGTAATATTACGCGTAACATTTGCTCCAGCTTCATGCCCTTTGGTTCGTACCAATCCTCGCTCTTTTGCCCAGCGACCATTACCGTCCATGATGATTGCTAAGTGTTTTAAAATATTTTTCTCTTTTGCCATCTATAATCTTTAAATTGTATTATTGTGTTCTAACTTTTGGCTCTCTTGAAGTATCTTAAAAGACAACTCAAGCTTAGACGCACGTCCTAACTCAACAGTATTATCTTTAGTAATAAAAACGATACTATTATCAAGCGTACCAAAAGCAGAACTATCTGCTAAGAGATTATAACATACTCCATCTACATTTTTATTTTCGATTAAGCTTTTAGCGTTAGAAAAGCCATTGGCACTGTCCATTTCTGCTTTAAATCCAACTTTTATTAACGATAACTCACCAATGGACTTTAAAATGTCCTCTGTCTGTTTCATCTCAATGTTCCATTCATTGCCAATGGTGACTTTTTTAGTTTTGCCTTTGTTGGGAGATTTGGGCGTAAAATCAGCCACAGCTGCTGCCATGAAGATAAAAGGGGTTTTAGGGCTATGTTGTTCTGCCTGATGAATCTCTTGAAGAACAGCCTCTTTCATTTCATAGGCTGATTCAAGCTTTATGCTTGAAATTTGATTGGGAATCTCATGGTGAGGCATGGTGCTAAGTAGCGATACCTTTGCCCCTTTGAGATAGAGTGCCGTAGCTAAAGTATTTGCCATTTTCCCTGAAGAGAAGTTGGAGACATAACGCACTTCATCTATCTTTTCGCGTGTTCCTCCCCCTGTGACAATGACCTCTCTGTTTGTCCAAAAATCTTCTTGCAGTAAGGCTTTAGCCGTGGCATAAAATATCTCTAAAGGTTCAGCCAAAGCTCCATTTCCTACATCACCACAGGCTAAGAGTTTGGATTGAGAACCAATAATCTCTATATGATGTTCTTCAAGATAGTTGAGTGCCTTTAAAGTTGTTGCATCTTCTATCATATTTGTGTTTGCCGAAGGAGCTATGAGCATAGGCTTGGGGTAGGCTAAAACCGTTTGTAGCAAGATATTGTCAGCAAAGCCATTGGCAATTTTGTTAATGCTATTAGCCGTTGCAGGAGCAATCACAAAAACATCACACGCTTTACCAATGTCAATGTGGTTGAGTGTTGAAGCCCAAGATTCAGAACTTTCAGTTAAAACAGCATTTCTTGTTAAAGCTTCAAAAGTAAGGGCAGAGACAAAACGTTCAGCCGAGGGAGTCATGACCACATGAACACAAGCCCCAGCCTTAACAAAAAGACGGGCTAAGTCACAGGCTTTGTAGGCTGAGATACTACCTGTGATTCCGAGGAGAATGGTTTTGTTGTTTAGCTTAAGTTGCATTAGAGGCTATTTCCCAAAAAACTTATAAAAAAAGTCAGGTAAGATTTTTAATGCTGAACGGGTAATGGCAAGTGAGCCTTTTTTAACATTTTTGGTGAGCGTTGTTCCTGCTGCGATAATGACATCGTCTTCTATGGTGACAGGGGCGATAAGTTGTGAATCTGAACCGACAAATACATTTTTACCGATGGTGGTTTTGTATTTTGCTTTTCCATCGTAATTGCAAGTAATAACCCCTGCGCCAATGTTTGAACCCTCATCAATACTCGCATCGCCAATGTAAGCTAAATGTCCAGCTTTTACGCCTGTGAGGGTCGATTTTTTGACCTCTACAAAGTTTCCTATGTGGGTGTTTTTTAAGTGTGTTAATGGGCGAACTCTTCCCATAGGACCAACATCTGAATCTTCTATGATAGATTCTTCTATGACAGAGTTGGTTTTAATGTGGGCATTAATGAGTTTTGAAGCTCCTAAAATGCTCACGCCATTTTCTAAAATGCACTCTCCCTCAAAAGTAGCTCTACAATCAATATAGATGCTATGAGGAAAACGCATACTCACCCCTTGCTCCATAAGCTCTTTTTTAATTCTGTTTTGCATAATAATCTCAGCATCAGCTAAATCTAGCTTGGAGTTTACAC
>JALSQB010000155.1 GCA_026985655.1 Campylobacteraceae bacterium
AAAGGTAAAACATTGGCACAAATTTTAGATGAAATCATAAAAAAAACAAAAGCAGATTTAGAAAAAAGAAAAATAGAGTTCCCAATGGAGTGGCTTGGTCGCTCTTTGGCACTCAATCCATTTGCACCTAAAGATGTTTTTTCGGCACTCAAATCTACTGAGGAAAATCCTTATAGAATAATCGCAGAAGTCAAAAAAGCCAGTCCAAGTAAAGGGATTATTCGTAAAGACTTTGACCCTATGGTCATTGGTCAAGCCTATGAAAAGGGAGGTGCTGATTCCCTCTCCATTTTAACAGAACCACACTTTTTTCAAGGTAATAAAGAGTATTTAGGAATGGTACGTCGCTACACTTCTATTCCTCTTTTACGTAAAGACTTTATTGTCGATGAGTACCAACTTGTAGAGGCTTTGGCGTATGGGGCTGACTATGTACTGCTTATTGCCACAGCACTTTCACGCAAAGAGTTAAAAAAACTTTTAAACTATACCCGTCACTTAGGCATGCAAGCTTTAGTTGAAATTCATGACAAAACAGACCTTACCAAAGCCATCTTTGCAGGGGCAGATATTATTGGGATTAATCATCGTAATCTTGAAACTTTTGAGATGGACATGACCCTTAGCCAAAAGCTTATTCCATTGATTCCCAACAACAAAATTATTGTGGCTGAAAGTGGTATCAATGACCATCAAATAGTTAAAGAACTCTCCAAAGTTGGGGCAGATGCCTTTTTAGTAGGGGAACACTTTATGCGTCAAGAAGATGTTACCCAAGCTGTCAAAGATTTAAAATACGGTGTTTAAAATGCAAAACATTGTCATTACGGGTTGCTCTACGGGTATTGGCTTAGCCACAGCTAAGTATCTTCAGGAACAAGGGATTAAAGTCTATGCAACCGTTAAACAAGAGAAAGATGTAGCCCCTTTAAAAGAGATGGGTTTTAATAAGGTCATGAAACTAGACGTATGTAATAGTGATGAAATTACACAGGTCATAAATACCGTAATGACTGAAGACAACAAAATAGATATATGGTTCAACAACGCAGGTTTTGGACAAGCTGGAGCATTAGAAGACATTTCAACAGCAGTTTTAAGAGAACAGTTTGAAACCAATGTCTTTGGCTTACATGAGTGTACCCGTCAAATCATACCCATTATGAGAAAGCAAGGTTATGGAAAAATTATTCAGCACTCTTCTGTTTTAGGCATTGTCTCTTTGTTTGGTAGAGGTGCATACAATGCGAGTAAATACGCCATTGAAGGTTTAACGGACACCTTACGCTTAGAACTTAAAGACACCAACATCTACCCCATTTTACTCAATACAGGACCCATTACCAGCTCTTTTAGAAAAAATGCTATGCAGAGACTAAAAGATAATGTCGAAATTGATGCATCTATTTTTAAAGCGTATTATAAAAAAAATTTAGCCACAAAAAAATCAAAAGTCCCTTTTAATGAAGAGGCTATCTCCGTAGCTAAAGTAGTTCATAAAATTATTTTAACTAAAAAACCAAAACCACGATACTACATCACAAAAGCCACTTATCTATTGGGCTACTTAAAACGTATGCTAAGCACTTCTCTTTTAGATAAGATTTTAAATAAAATTTAAGTAAAATCAGCTATCTTAAAAGCCATATTAAACTTAGGATAAAAAGTGAATTTATTTAAAAATATCAAAGATGATTTTTGTAATGTAGGGAAAAATGACCCTGCTTTGCATTCAAAGTTTGAACTTCTCTTTAACTACCCTGGTCTTTGGGCATTATTTTATCATCGTATTGCACACTCCCTCTACAAAAGAGGATTGAGGTTTATTCCCCGTTTTATTTCAGGATTTTCAAGACTCGTTACAACGGTTGATATTCACCCTGCTGCACAAATTGGTAAACGTGTTTTTATTGACCATGGTGCAGGGGTTGTCATTGGGGAAACAAGCATCATTGGAGATGATGTACTCATTTACCAACAAGTGACCCTCGGTGGGGTGAGTACGATGCATGGTAAACGTCACCCTACCGTAGGAAATGGCGTGGTCATTGGTGCTGGTGCAAAAGTATTGGGAAACATTACCCTTGGAGCCAATGCCAAAATTGGAGCAAACTCAGTCGTTGTAAAAGATGTTCCTTGTTGTGCTACGGCCGTTGGTGTACCTGCACGTATCTTAACATGCGAAAAGAGTTCCGACCAACTTAGCCACAACATCTTAC
>JALSQB010000156.1 GCA_026985655.1 Campylobacteraceae bacterium
ACACACTCGTCCATGCCAAAAAGTTTCAACAGACGTTCACGTGCTTCTTTAAAAATCGCTTCAAATTCAGGGGTTCTATGATGTAAGGTTGGTGTTGCCATCGCTTGTCTAACAGATTCAGGTACAGGAGTAGGTCCAGGGGTAAAAAGTAACATTTAAATCCTCGTTAAAGTAAATACGAAGTTTGTCGCTTATAATAAGACAAAATTCTTGAAATTATAACCAAAACGTGATTAGGGAGTAGTTAATAATTTAACAACTTTGCTTTAGCACCATCAGCAGATATTTTGCCCGACATAAACTCTCTTTGAACGCTATCAATATATTTTAATAAATCTTTTTTAAATGCACTATTATCTTCTATTCTGTCTTCCACTAAGTATCGCATCTCTATGAAATTAGGACAAAGTGCCAGCA
Organism: Campylobacteraceae bacterium; assembly: GCA_026985655.1. Lineage (GTDB taxonomy): Bacteria > Campylobacterota > Campylobacteria > Campylobacterales > Sulfurovaceae > UBA1140. The sequence goes on from JALSQB010000156.1 coordinate 418, forward strand.
TCTCTTTTTTGGCATCAGATTTTTTCCATCGTTGCTTCTTCTCATTTAGAGAGAGCGTAGTCATATCTAAACTCTCTTCACCTGCTACTAATCTTTTTTCATTGTATCCATACTTTACATCAACATCATCATCTAAACCTTGAACAAAACCTATTAACCAATAAACAATTGATCCAATAACAAGCAAAGCAAATACCATTGAACTATTCATTTGCATATCCTTTATAATTTTTAAATATTTATTTAATTATATTATTTAATTAATATTTTAAGCTTAAGAATAAATTTTTTTATGAGATGATTAAAAAAGAGGGAAAGTAAGATTATGGCTTAGAAAACTAAGCCATAGTGTCTAAAATTTAGATAAGTATAGAGAGCCTATTTGTATCTAAAAGTAATACGACCTTTATCAAGGCTGTATGGGGTTAATTCAACTTTTACGGTATCACCAGGTAAGATTTTAATGTAATGCATTCTCATCTTCCCTGCAATATGACATAAAACAATGTGTCCATTATCTAGTTCTACTCTAAAAGTTGCATTGGGTAATGCTTCAACTACTTTACCATCAATTTCTATTACGTCGTCTTTAGCCATGAATTCTCCTTTGAATTTGTACTGTTAGTTTATTTATAAATTATGTGTTGGTTCAGCATTCGTTAAAATAATTGCTTTACCATCTACAACGGCTACGGTATGTTCATAATGAGAGGAACGAAGTCCATCTGTACTAATCACAGACCATTTATCTTCTAAGATTTTAGGTTCATCTGATTTTTGACAAATCATCGGTTCTAAACAAAAAACCATGCCATTTTTAATCTTTGGACCTTGCTTAGGATTACCATCTACATAGTTAGGAATATTGGGTTCTTCATGAGGTTTTTTCCCAATACCATGACCACAAAAGTCACGTAAAGGTACATAGCCTCTCTCCAAAATAAATTGTTCTAAAATGTAAGACAACTCTTTAAAACGCATGCCAACTTTAATGTTCTCTATCGCATGATAGAGTGCATCTTTAGCACACGCAATAAGTTCTTCATCTTCTTTAGAAATTTTACCAATAGGCATAGAGATAGCAGCATCACCGAAGTAACCATCTATCTTTGTACCTAAATCAAGTCCTAAAATATCACCCTCTTGAACTCTATAATCCGTAGGAATACCATGGATACAAACTTCATTAAGTGAAGTACAAACCGAAGCTGGAAAACCATAAAGACCTTTAAAAGAGGGTTCAGCACCATGTGCACGAATAAATTCTTCACCCATCGCATCAATCTCTTTAAGGCTCATGCCAACAGTAACATTTTCTTGGAGGTGTTTTAGTGTTTTACCCACAATCTCACCAGCTAAAGCTAGCTTAGTGAGTTCGTTAGGTTTACGAAGTGCAATTGCCATTATAGACCCACTGCACCTAAAGTTTCATATTTGTTCATGTAAATCTGTGCTTCAATCTTTCGCATAGTATCAAGAGCAACTTGAACAATAATGAGTACAGCAACCCCACCAAAGTAGAATGCTGCACCAATAGAGTTAATCAAAATAAACGGTAGAGTCGAGATAAGTGCTAAATAAAATGCTCCTGTCCCTGTTAATCTACTTGCTACTTCATTAATAAAATCTTTGGTATGTTCTCCTGGACGAACCCCAGGAATAAACCCACCTTGACGTTTTAAGTTGTCTGCAATATCTTTAGCATTAAAAACAATCGATGCATAGAAAAATGCAAAGAAAATTACCAATAAGAACGTAGCAATATTAAATGCTATTCCACCAGGTGCTAAAGTATCTGCAATTGCTTTGGCAATATCATTATCTGAATGTCCCAAAATAGTAAGAGGGAACATCAAAACAGCTGAAGCAAAAATAGCAGGAATAACCCCTGCAAGGTTTACTTTAATTGGAATGTAGTTCATGACTCTTTTGTCTTGGTTTTGCATAATTGTTTTTCGTGAATAAGAGATAGGAACTCTACGTTCACCCAGTTCAACATAAATAATAACAAAAATAGTTGCAAAAATAATTGCAACAATTGCTAAGACTGCTAAAAATGATAATGCTCCTGTATTTACAGAAGTCATAGTATTACCAATGGCAGCAGGAATTCCTGAAACAATACCAGCAAAAATAATCAATGAAATACCATTACCAATACCAGATTGTGTAATACGCTCACCAATCCACATAAGTAACATTGTACCTGTTAGCATAGAAGCTGTTGTAAGAATTGTAAATGTCATAGGATCAATCAATACTGCACCATTTATACTTTGAAGTCCTACGGAAACACCAAATGCTTGCACAAGGGTAATTACAATGGTTGCATAACGAATGATTTGCATATATTTTTGCATTCCATCACGCTCTTTTTTCATCTGACCAATGGCAGGGAAAGTAGCCGCCATAAGTTCCATTACAATTGAGGCAGTAATGTAAGGCATAATTCCAAGTGAGATAATTGAAAATCTCTGAATTGCACCACCAGAGAACATGTTAGCCATGCCTCCGATACCTTGACCATTAAAAAATGATGCAATCATGGCAGTATCAACACCAGGAACTGGTACATATGCTAAAACTCTGTAGGCAAATAGAAATCCAAAAGTAATCAGTATTTTCTGAGTTAAAGCATTACTCATGGTTACTTACCACTCGTTGTAACAGCTTCATCTTTGATTTTAGATACTAAATCTTTAGCACCTGCACCAATAAGTTTTACTTTTGTTGTAGATTTTGAAAGTTTATACACAGACGCAATTGTCTCCATAGTAATTTCAGAAAGCTCTGCAACTGCTTTATTTTTATCTACATTAATTGAGTGAGGTTTAATTACTCTTGAACTGAATCCAATTTTAGGAAGTCTTCTGTAAAGTGGCATTTGACCACCCTCAAAACCTCTTTTAGCCGAGTAACCTGTTCTTGACTTCTGACCTTTGTTACCACGTCCTGAAGTTTTACCTGTTCCTGAACCTTGACCACGACCAACACGTTTTCTATTACGTGTTGAACCTGCTGCTGGTTGTAAATTATGTAATGCCATATCTACTCCCTTACTTTTTAATCTTTACAAGAGCATCAATTGTTGCTCTTACAAGGTTGTTAGGGTTGTTTGAACCCAAAGACTTAGCAATAACATCTTGAATACCTGCTAATTCAAATACTGGTCTCATCGCACCACCTGCGATTGTCCCTGTACCTTCACTTGCTGGTCTAAGAATGATTCTACTAGCACCTGTTTTTTGTTGAACATCATGGGCAATTGTTGTCCCTTTAACATTCACGTGAACAAGAGATTTGAAAGCGTCATCAACTGCTTTTTTAATAGCATCTGGAACTTCTTTCGCTTTACCTGTACCATAACCAATTGTACCATTTTTGTCACCAATTACTACAAGTGCTGTAAATCTAAATCTACGACCACCTTTAACAACTTTAGTAACACGACCAATGTTTACAATTTTCTCTTCAAATTTTTCTCTATCAATATTTTCAGCTAACATTCATCTCTCCTTAAAACTTAATTCCAGCTTCTCTCATAGCATCTGCAAAAGCTGCAACAACACCATGGTAGAGATAACCGTTTCTATCGAAAACAACTGTTTCAATATTTTTAGCTTTAAGAGCATCTGCCATTGCAACAGCTACTTTTTTAGCATCTTCTTGATTGGCTTTAAGCCCCATTTTTTTACCATCAGCTGATGCCAATGTTACTCCAGCAATATCATCAATTGCTTGAGCATAAACATGTTTGTTTGATTTAAAAATAGATACTCTAGGAAGTTCTACTGTTCCTGAAATCTTTCCTCTAACTCTTCTTTTACGTTGAATTCTAAGTTTGTTTTTTCTTTTTTGAATACTTTTTAACATTTTATGCTCCTATTAACTTGCTGATTTTCCAGCTTTTCTGACAATAACTTCATCAGTATATTTAACACCTTTACCTTTGTAAGGCTCTGGTGGTCTAAAGCTTCTAATCTCAGCAGCAACTTGACCGATAGTCTGTTTGTCTGTACCCGAAAGGTGAATTAAGTTTTTCTCAACAGTAACTTCTACACCTTCTGGAATAGCATACTCAATAGGGTGAGAGAAACCAAGTTGTAAGTTAAGCACTTTACCTTGAACAGCAGCTCTGTAACCAACACCGTTGATCTCTAACGATTTTTTGAAACCTTTATCAAGACCTTCAATAATATTTGCGAATAAAGCTCTGTAAGTTCCCCAGAAAGCTGCACTCTCTTTTGACTCACCAACTTTAGCAAAAGTTACTTCAGAACCTTCAATAGAAATTCCAACTCTACCGTGAGTCTCTAATCTTTTTTCATCTTTACCTTTTTTAGCAACAAGTGAAGTACCATCAACAGATACTTCAATACCGTTAGCAACAGTTACAGGTTTTTTTCCTACTCTTGACATACGTACTCCTTACCAAATACTACAAAGAACTTCACCACCAACAGAGAGCTTATAAGCTTCATCGTTAGCAATTACGCCTTTGTTCGTAGAAACAACAAGTGTTCCATAACCATTTTTAAAAGACTTAACTTCTGCTGCACTTTGGTAAACACGTCTACCAGGCTTAGAAATTTTCTTAACTTCATTAATAACGCTATGACCATTTTCGTCGTACTTAAGTACTACTTTAATTGTCTTTTTGTTACCATCTTCTTTTACTTTAAAACTCTCAAGGTAACCCTTGTCTACTAAAATAGAAACGGTAGCCTCAATTGTTTTTGAGTGAAGAAGCGTTGTTACGTCTAATCTTCTTTGTGCAGCATTTCTTATTCGAGTAAGAGAGTCTGCAATTATATCTGTCATCATCTTTTACTTCCTTACCAGCTTGATTTTTTCATACCAGGGATTAAACCCTCGTTTGCCATTTTTCTTAAACAAATTCTGCAAAGACCAAAGTCTTTATAAACAGAGTGTGGTCGTCCACAAATGTTACATCTTGTATATGCACGTGAGCTAAACTTAGCAGGTCTCTGCTGTTTAGCTATCATTGATTTCTTAGCCATTAATTCTTTCCTTTAGCGAAAGGCATTCCAAGTTTCTCTAAAAGAGTGAATGCTTCTTTATCGTTTTCAGTACTTGTTACGATTGTAATGTTCATACCGTGAGTTTTGATAATGTTGTCAAATTCAACTTCTGGGAACATTAATTGTTCTTGAAGACCAAAGTTGTAGTTACCACGTCCATCAAAACCTTTTCTAGGTGTTCCACGGAAATCTTTTACTCTTGGTAAGGCAATAGAAACTAATTTATCAAAGAAGTTATACATGTTTTCACCACGTAAAGTAACTCTAATTCCAGAAGGTGCTCCCTCTCTTGCTTTAAAACCAGCAACTGATTTTTTAGCATTAACAACCACGGCTTTTTGACCAGCGATTAATGAGATTGTATCTGTCATGTTTGCGATAAGTTTGTTATCCTTACCCTCTTCACCAGCACCAACAGAGATAATAATTTTCTCAAGCTTAGGTGTCTGCATTACATTTTTAATCTCACACTCTTCTCTAAGTGCAGCCGTAATGTCATTGTACTTTTGCTTCATTCTACTCATAGGTTTACGCCTCTACTTTTTTTACATTAGAAATATGAATTGGCATCTCTTTATTTTCGAAACCACCATCTTTATTTTCTTCACTTGGTTTAACAGCTTTTTTAGCCAATTTACAACCCTCAACAATTACCTTGTCAACTTTTGTAAGTACTTTAAGAACTGTAGCTGTTGTTCCTTTATCGTCACCAGCGATAACCAAAACTTGGTCACCTTTTTTAATGTTGAATTTTTTATTTGCCATTACCATACCTCTGGAGCAAGTGATACAATTTTCATAAACCCTGAGTATCTAGTTTCTCTAGCTACAGGTCCAAAAATACGGGTACCAATTGGTTGATTTTTGTCATCAATAATTACAGCAGCATTGTCGTCAAATCTGATTAAAGAACCATTTTCACGTTGAATCTCTTTGTGAGTTCGTACAACTACGGCTTTAACTACCTTACCTTTTTTTACTTTTCCTGTTGGAAGAGCTTTTTTAACAGAGGCAACAATTACGTCACCTACTGAAGCATATCTTCTTTTTGACCCACCAAGAACTTTGATACACATAATTTCTTTTGCACCAGAGTTGTCAGCCACTGTTAATCTTGTAAAACCTTGGATCATTACTCTTCTCCCTCTTTTACAATTTCAAGTAGTCTAAAAGTTTTTCTTTTTGACATTGGTCTACACTCAATCGCAGAGATAGTATCTCCTACTTTTGCTGTAGCTTTTTCATCATGAATAAGATACTTCTTAAATCTTTTTACTGTTTTGTGGTATCGTGGGTGAATAACTTTACGTTCAACAACAATAGTAGCTGTTTTTTCACCTGCGATTTTAATTACTGTACCAGTTATTTGTCTTTTTGGCATACTCGCACCCCTTACTTCGCAGCAGCTGTAATGGCTGTTTTAATTCTAGCGATATCTTTTTTCGCTACTCTCAACTCACTAGTGTTAGTAAGTTGCATTGTTTTTTGCTTTGCTTTAAGACCAAAAAGCTCTAGCTTTTTCTCTTTAAGTAATGCATTTAATTCATCAACCGTTTTATCTTTAATGCTAGTATATTTCATTAGAATCCTTTGCAGAGATAATCTTACATTGAAATGGAAGTTTATGCAGTGCCAATGTTAATGCTGAACGTGCAACATCTTCAGGAACACCAGCTACTTCAAATACAATTCTTCCTGGCTTAATGTTCATAACCCATTCTTCAACTGCACCTTTACCTTTACCCATTCTTGTTTCAAGTGGTTTTCTTGTCAAAGGCTTATCTGGGAAAACTCTAATCCAAGATTTACCTTGTCTTTTCATTTCACGTGTCATGGTAATTCTGGCAGCTTCAATCTGACGAGAGTTAATTCTCCCTGCTGATACTGCTTTAAGTGCGTATTCACCAAATTCAATCTTGTTACCAAGAAAAGATTTACCTCTATTACGACCCTTCATTACCTTACGAAATTTAGTTCTTTTAGGCATTAACATAATTATTCACCTCTCTTTTGACGTGGTTTACGACCACCTCTTTGTTCTTCTTTTGGTTCAGCTTGAATACCTTTAGCAAGTACTTCACCTTTGAAAATCCAAACTTTAATACCAATGATTCCATAAGTAGTTTGAGCTTCTGCGAAACCATAATCAATTTTAGCTCTAAGTGTATGAAGAGGAACACGTCCTTCTAAGTACCACTCAGTTCTTGCCATTTCAGCACCACCAAGTCTTCCAGAAACAGAAACTTTAATTCCTTTTGCACCTGATTTTAATGCACCTTGAATAACTTTTTTCATCGCACGTCTAAAGGCAACACGACGCTCTAGTTGAGTCGCTACATTTTCAGCAGCCAATTGACCAGAAGCTTGCGCTCTTTTTTCTTCTTTAATGTTAAGAGAAATATCTTTTTTGAACATTTTATTTAAAGTTGTTTTCAACTTCTCAATGTCTGCACCTTTTTTACCAATGATAATTCCAGGTCTAGCAGTCACGATAGTGATTCTTACTTTTTTAGCAGTTCGCTCAATAATAATGTTAGATACACCTGCATAGAAAAGCTCTTTTTTCAAATATTTTCTAAGTTTGTAATCTTCAGCAATAAATGCTGCTGTTCTCTCTTTTTTAGGAAACCATCTTGATTCCCAGTTTCTGTTGATTCCAAGTCTAAGACCTATAGGATTAACTTTTTGACCCATATTATGCTTCCTCTGCTTTTGCTACTTCTACCATGATGTGTGCCGTAGGCTTTAAGATTCTGCTGGCAGTTCCTCTAGCTCTTGGTCTAAATCTTTTCATCACAGATGCTTTGTCAACTCTACAAGATGTAATTACCACTTCTTCTGGCTCAAAATCACCATTAGCAACTGCTGATGCAATTACTTTTGAAATTATTCTTGCCGCTTTGTTAGGCATAAATTCTAATGATGCAAGAGCCAATTCAGCGTTCATACCTTGAACTTCTCTGGCAATCATTCTAGCTTTGTTAGGTGCTACTCTTGTAAATTTTAATACTGCTTTACTCATAACCTACCCTTTTCTCTGAACAGAACCTTTATGGCCCTTAAATGTTCTAGTTGGTGCAAATTCACCCAGTTTATAACCGACGTGATTTTCTGTAATAAATACAGGAATAAATTGTCTTCCATTGTGAACATTGATTGTTAAACCAATGAAGTCAGGGAAAACAACTGATCTTCTTGACCAAGTTTTGATTGGTTTGTGAGAACCTTCTTCTTTAGCCTTAAGAACTTTTTTTCTTAAATGGTCATCTATAAATGGACCTTTTTTAGTTGATCTTGCCATACCTTACCCTTACTTCTTTCTCTTAGAGATAATTAATTTATCACTAGCTTTTTTCTTACGAGTTTTGTAACCTTTAGTCGGCATACCCCATGGAGAAACAGGATGTCGTCCAGAGTTAGTCTTACCTTCACCACCACCGTGTGGGTGATCTATTGGGTTCATCGCAGATCCTCTGGTTTGTGGTCTAATACCTCTGTGTCTTTGACGACCAGCTTTACCACCAACAACGTTTGCCCAGTCTTCTGAACCAACAGTTCCGATAGTTGCTAAACACTCACCAAGAACATATCTCATCTCACCAGATGGAAGTCTTAATGAAACGTATTTACCATCTCTACCCATAATTTGAGCATAACCACCAGCTGAACGGGCAATTGTACCACCTTGTCCAACGTTAAGTTCGATGTTGTGAACCAATGTTCCAACAGGAATGGCTTTAAGACGCATACAGTTTCCTGTAACAATATCAAGTCCAGACTCTGCTGACATAATTTTGTCACCAACTTTCATACCTTTAGCTTGAAGAACATATCTTCTGTCACCATCAGTATATTTAACCAAACAAATTCTACAAGTTCTGTATGGGTCGTACTCAACAGTAGCTACTGTTCCTTCAACACCAA
>JALSQB010000157.1 GCA_026985655.1 Campylobacteraceae bacterium
GTCTCTAAAAAATTTGGTATAAGCCGAAATACTTTGAGGAAAAAGATAGATGAGCTTGATTGATTTTGAATATTTAGTAGAGATAGACAATAATCCTGTTATTGTGTTTGACCATGATGGTAAAATACTATATTTAAATGCAAATGCTGAGATACTTCTTGGGTATGTTAAAAAGAGAGAAATTTTTAATTTATGTTTAAATAATGCACCAAAAGAGTATGGCTTTAACACGATCCAATTAGAGTTGCACTATGGCAGTTTTACTTTTTACTCTATTAGTATAAGTTATATTAATGATGACTATATTGCCATTAGATTGTATTATAAGCCAAAGATTAAGCATATTAGCAGAGATACTTCCAAAGTTGAAACAGACTTAAACAAGATATTAAATAACTCTATTGTCCACTTTAAAATATCTTGTGATATAGATATAAGATTATTAACAGATTTAGATATTCCACCTACTCATACAAACCAAAACACTCTGTCTCTTTTGCTAAGAAAGATTTTAGATAGCTTTAAAAACTCACAATTTGTGAATATAAATATGTCTTTAAAGATAGGTGAATTTATTATTATTGATGAAAAAAGATATAATGTAATTTCGCTATCTTATGTATCCGAAAGCAGAGATAAACAAGAGGATTTAAATATACGAAGGTTAGCAGAGGATTTATCATTTGATATCTATTTAAATAATAAAAATGTGTCTTTAGATATCCCTTTAATCAAAAATTAAGCTTAAAGATATATCATTACAAAAAAATTCAGGAGACAAATTTTGGATTCGCATCCTCCCGCCAATAGTGGCAACTTACATGGTTTCAGATACTACATTTTCGAATATATCGATATTATCATTGGTTTAATCTTTGCTATTGTTACTTTCGAGACTTATCATAGCAGTGAATATATTAGCGTTTTTAGTGCTGCTATTGCAATTGGGGCTTTCTCGATGACTGTTGCAGAGATTGCAGATATTTTGTCTGATAGATTGCAAGAGCCTTATGCTAGTTTTGTCTTGACATTTTCAGCTGTTATTGTCGAAATAGTTCTTTTGTATATGATTGTTGGTAATACAGGGGGAAGTGCATTGGGGCTTGAAACAGTAAAAGGTGGAATAATTTCGGCTGTTATTGTTGATATGAATGTCCTGCTTGGCTTGGCGGTATTTGTTGGTGGTCTTAGATTTAAAGAACAAGAGCATAATGAAGATACTTCAAGCACATACACGACAATTCTGCTTGTTGCAGCTTCTGCTCTGCTTGTGCCTAGTATCTTGAATTATACAGATAATCAACAAAAGCTTTTTGAAGCATCAGTTATGATTGCTGTTTTGCTTATGATATTTTATGTATTTATATTTATTTTTCAAACTAAAACCCATGAACACTTTTTTAAAGCAACTGCAAAGAGTAGAATGTTTAAGATAAAAAAGAGACACAGAGAGGTAGAAGATGAAGATTATATATTTTATAAAGTGCCTAATATTGTCAATTTTATAGCAATTTTTGGTTTATTAATTATCATAGGTTTTTTGGCAGAAATGTTTGCACACAATGGAATGCATTTGGCAAAAGAGTATAATATTTCATCTGGTTTAGCAGGTTTGATTATTGCAATAATAGCAGTATCTCCTGAAGTAATTACAGCACTAAAAGCAGCAAAAGATGATGAAATTCAAAGAGTTATAAATATCGCCATGGGTGCTTCTGTAGTTTCCATAATGATAACAGTTCCTGTGCTTATGGTGCTTTCATATTACAATGGTATTATGCTATCTTTAGATTTTAATGCATTTCAAGTAGGAGCTTTGATTTTGACTGTTATATTAGTTTGGAAAACAACAGATAATGGTGAAACAAACTATATCGAGGGGATATCGCATTTAATGTTTTTTGCTGCCTATGCTACCATTGCAACGCTTTATAATTAAAAGTATTGTAAAGCTCTTGTTCCCACTTTTCAAGTGGGAATGCATACAGAAAGTTTAAACGACTTGGAAAGCTCTATCTGTGAGTGAGTTCGAGATTCCAAAAAAGCTTTCTGCTTTAGCAATAACATTAAGCATAAATCAATAAAGTCCCTTAATTACTTCATTTATTACTACATTTGCACTTTTTAGATTCTTGATGCTTTCTGGGTTTACAGAATCATTTTTACTAATTGGTGTATCCATTAATTTTACAAATTCATCTAAAATAAGTATAG
>JALSQB010000158.1 GCA_026985655.1 Campylobacteraceae bacterium
TTTATATTTTTGATAAAAATTTAGATTATTTTTTAGTAGATACCATTAATCAAAAAGAGTGTTATGAACATTTTGATAAATTGGTTCAATGCTTAGATATAGAAGAAGTAAAACCAAATAAAAAACCGATAGCAAATTTATATAGAGATTTATATCCGTATCCTCAATTTGATTTTAAAGATGACAGATTTCAGCCAATAAAAGATAAATTAATAGATTTATTTAAAGGAATAAAATAATGACAATACTACCAGCTATAGACCTAAAAGACGGAAAAGCCGTAAGATTAAGCAAAGGACTCATGGAGTCTGCGAAGATATATAGTGATGAGCCTTGGCAAGTGGCTAAACGCTTTGAAGAGTTGGGGAGCGAGTGGGTGCATTTGGTTGATCTGAATGGAGCATTTGCAGGAAAACCTGAAAACTTAGAACAGATTAAAAAGATACGTGAAAATTGTAATCTAAAGCTAGAACTTGGTGGTGGTATTCGTGATGAAGAGACCATTAAGATGTATTTGGAATTAGGAATTGACAGACTTATTTTAGGCTCTATTGCAGTTAAAGATGCACAATTTGTTAAAGATATGGCTGCTAAATATCCTATTGTAGTAGGTATTGATGCCATTGATGGCATGGTGGCTGTTGAGGGTTGGGCAGAGACTTCAGACATGAAAGCGACTGATTTGGCTAAAGCCTTTGCCGATTGTGGCGTTCAAGCTATTATCTGTACTGATGTGGGGCGAGATGGCATGATGACGGGGGTAAACTTAGCGTTTACCAAAGAGATTCAAGAGGCTTGTGGATTGGAAACCATTGCGAGTGGGGGACTTAAAGATATGAATGATATTAACGGACTTATAGAAGCTGGAATAGATGGAACAATTGTGGGAAAAGCCTTTTATGAAGGAACATTAGACCTTGCAGAGGCATTTAAAGTAGCCAATGGAGTAAACAAATGAATGATAAATATTATGAATTAACTATGACCTTTAAAGATGAGGGCTTTGTAGATTTTATTGCTGATTTTGTGGCAAATATCGGGGGTGATGGTTTAGAGTTTGGAGACAATCACATTACGGTTCGCTCGGAAAATGATTTAACTTATATTCAAGAAGCAGTAGATTCTTTGGTTGGCACATTGGGTGGAACAATTGAAATTGAGTATGATATGCAAGAGAAAAAGAACCAAGATTGGGTTAATACTTATCAGAAATCTGTGCAACCCATTGAAGTTGGAAAGTTTTATATTTATCCAAGTTGGAATGAAGCAAAAGAGGGTAAAATCAACATTAAAATTGACCCCACTTTGGCTTTTGGTTCGGGACACCATGCCACAACTTTTTCTTGTTTGGAAGCCATAGAATCCCATGTCCAAAAAGGAGACCGTGTTTTAGATGTAGGGTGTGGTTCAGGAATTTTGGGCTTAGCTGCTAGAAAATTAGGTGCGACGGTTGAGTTGTGTGATACTGATCCTATTTCAGTAGATTCGTGTGAAGAGAATTTTAAACTTAATGCTCAAGAATATGAAGAACTTTGGGAAGGTTCAGCCAACCAAGCCAAAGGGCTGTATGATGTGGTCATTGCAAATATTATTGTGGATGTTTTGAAGTTCATTGTGCATGATTTAACTGAAGTGACCGCTAAAGGTGGTATTTTGATTTTATCGGGAATTTTAGATAAAAAAGAGTCGCAAGTGACAGAAGTGTATGCGAACTTAGAGCTAGTAGAACGTAAACAACAAGACGAGTGGGTAACACTTGTTTATAAAAAGTAAATAATTAAAACTTAGATTAGGATATTTTAGAAATATGACAAACCAGAATAACAACAATCAGAACAATCAAAATGGTGATAATAACGGTAATTTTTTCAATGACAATCCTCTATTGGCATTGGGAATTTTTATGTTATCGCTCTACATACTTTTTAACGCTTTTATGGGTGATGGTAATTTAACAGGTGTGATGGGTGACCCTGCTATTAAAAACGTGGAACAGGTTAAATATTCTGATATTAGAAAAAAGATTAAAGATAAAGGTGTAAAGTCAGTAAAAATTACGGCGACAAGGGTTGAAGCAATTAGTACAGATGGTTCAACAAAGTTTGTGGCAAAAAATATTCCTGCTTTTGATATGCAACTTATTCCTCTTCTTGAAAAGAGTGGTGTTCCTTATGAGGGGCAAGTGGGGGAGGGTCCTTTAGAACATTATTTCAATATGTTTTTACCGATTATTCTTCTTCTTGTTCTTTGGTTCTTTTTAGCTAAAAAAATGTCAAAAGGAATGGGGGGACTTTTGGGTGCTGGAAAAGCAGACAAAATGATAAACTCAGAGCGTCCAGATGTGAAGTTTGACGACGTTCAAGGGGTACAAGAAGCCAAAGATGAAGTACTTGAGATTGTGGATTTTTTAAAATACCCAGAGCGTTACATTGAACTTGGGGCAAAAATTCCAAAAGGTCTTTTACTTGTGGGCCCTCCAGGAACAGGTAAAACACTTTTGGCTAAAGCCGTAGCAGGTGAAGCTGAAGTACCATTTTTCTCTGTAAGTGGTTCAAGTTTTATGGAGATGTTTGTAGGGGTTGGAGCAAGTCGCGTTCGTGACCTTTTTGAGTTGGCTAAAAAATCGGCACCGTCGATTATTTTTATTGATGAGATAGATGCCATTGGGAAATCACGTTCTTCAGGTAATCAAATGGGTGGACACTCTGAACAAGAGCAAACACTAAATCAGCTTTTAGCCGAGATGGACGGTTTTGGAACCGATACACCAGTGATTGTATTGGCTGCGACCAATAGACCTGAAACACTTGATGCTGCACTGCTAAGAGCAGGGCGTTTTGACCGTCAAGTATTGGTAGATAAACCAGATTTTGCAGGTCGTTTAGCTATTTTAAAAGTACATTCAAAAGATGTTAAGCTTGCAGAAACAGTAGATATGGAGATTATTGCCAAACAAACAGCTGGAATGGCAGGGGCTGATTTAGCCAATATTGTTAATGAATCAGCACTTTTAGCAGGAAGACGCAACAAGAAGATTATTGGGCAAGATGAACTACTTGAAGCCATAGAACGTGCGTTTGTAGGGCTTGAAAGAAAAAACAGAAAAGTCTCTGACATTGAGAAAAATATTGTCGCTTATCATGAGAGTGGACATGCACTCATGGCCGAACTCACTAAAGGTTCTACAAGGGTGACTAAAGTGTCAATTATTCCTAGAGGTTTAGGTGCTTTGGGTTACACTTTACACTTGCCAGATGAAGAAGACCGTTTCTTGAAGCGTAAATATGAGTTGATGGCAGAGGTAGATGTACTTTTAGGTGGACGTGCTGCTGAAGAGGTTTTCTTAGGTGAGATTAGTACAGGTGCAGGAAATGACCTTGACCGTGCCACAGCCATTTTGAAAGACATGATAATGGTTTACGGAATGAGTGAGGTAGCAGGGCTGATGGTACTTTCGCGTTCACAAAGCTCTTTCTTAGGTGGTGGACAGATTAACAATGAGTTCTCTGAACAGATGTCACAAGAGATTGATGCTAGTATTAAAGCTACACTTACGGAACGTTATGAGTATGTGAAGCAGACACTTCGTGATTATAATGATGCAATTGAAAAGATGACAGCCGTTCTCTTAGATGTTGAGGTCATTGAAGGTAAAAAAGTTCAAGAGATTATTAAAGCTTTTGAAGAAGAGAATGGATTGGAATCACGTATGGCTCATGTTCAGACTAAGGAGTCGTAAATTTAATATAGGGGAATAAAATGCCAAAACAGCCAATAGAGACTTCAGGATTTTCACTTGCTAAAGGGAAAGAATTAAAAGGTGATGACTATTTTGATATGAAAGTTATTGGTGACTTAACCATCGCAATTGTTTGTGATGGAGTAGGTTCTGCTGATGAGGGGGCTGAAGCTGCTAGACGCGTGACAACACACCTTATGAGTAACTTTAAAAATCGTCCAAAAAGTTGGAGCATTGAAAAGTCAATTAAGACCTTTATCGCCTCTATTAATTCGATTTTATACAAAGAGTCTATGTCTAATTATGACCGTCCCGAGTTGGTGACAACCTTGGCATTGGTTATTATTGAGGGAAACCGACTCTATGGTGCAAATGTGGGAGATAGTCGTATCTACTTACAGCGAGAGGGAAAACTCTTGCAACTCTCTACTGATCAAGTTGTTGATGATGCAGATTTTGAGGGTGTATTGAGTCAAGCTATGGGGATTGACCAAGAGGTTTCTCCTTACTATTTTGAAAATATTGTCACTGAAAAAGACCGAATTTTACTTTGTTCAGATGGACTATATACCATTATGAATGATGCAATTTTATCTGAGTTTATAGGAAATGGTGCCCATTTTTTAGTGAAAAAGGCCTCTAAAAGTATGAGCAATAATCTTCCTGATGATACCACAGCTGTCATTATTGATATTTTAGAGATAAGTCCAGTAGCTGATTTGAAGCAACGTGATTTAATTATTCCTAATGAGCTAGAAGAGGGCATGGTTATTGATGAATATCAGCTAGAAAAATCATTAATTCAAAACAATCGAACGTGGATTTGTTCTAAAAAAGGACAAAAATATGTGATTAAATTTGCACCCATTGAAGCGATTGATGACCCTATAGTCCTTGACCTTTATGTTAAAGAGGCTTGGAACTCTAAGCGTTTAAAAGCAGGTTTTTTCCCAAAATCGGTTATTCCTAAAAATCGTACACATCGTTACTATGTGATGAAGTTGATTGAAGGAGTGAATTTAAAAGAGCATCTTAAAAAACGTAAATTATCAGTTGAAGATACAGTAAATTTAGGAAAAATGCTTCTGAAAATGGCACAATACCTTTTAAAATTTGACTTAGTGCATGGCGACATTAAGCCTGAAAATATCATGGTGAGTGAACGTGATGGTAAACATGTTTTTAAGGTAATTGATTTTGGTTCAATGACCGAGCTATACAGTATTAACTCCGTAGCAGGGACACCTTCTTATTTAGCTCCTGAACGTTTTTCAGGTATGTGTATTAGTGAATCAAGTGAACTTTATGCCATTGGGGTAACGCTTTATGAATGTTTAACTCAAAAGTTTCCCTATGGGGAAATTGAGCCTTTTCAAACACCCAGTTTTAAAAAAGTAATCCCTCTTAGTAAATACAATAAAAACATTCCTCATTGGCTCTGTTCGGTGATATTCAGAGCCACTGAAAAAGAGAGTGATTTACGCTATAAACATTATTCTGAAATGCTATTTGAACTCACCAACCCTCTCAAAGTAAAACCCTATTTTGATAAAAAAAGTTCTATTATTGAGCGTGAACCTGTTCTGTTTTACCGAACGCTTTTTACCCTTTCATTACTGGGTAATATGATTTTAGGGGCGATGTTACTAAAGTAAAGTTTTTTAAAAGATGATGATTTTTTATACAATTCAAGGCTACTTCTTAGCTTGAAACAAGCTATACTAAGTTTATTCAATAAACGAAGGAGTAGATTTATGAAAAATAAGTTTCTAACATTGCTAACACTGTTAGCTTTACCCGTTCTCACTTTTGCAGAGGACAAACTCGATTCTGGTGATACAGCATGGATGATGGTCTCAACTGCATTTGTACTTTTAATGACCCCAGCAGGCTTGGCACTTTTTTACTCAGGTATGACAAGAAGTAAAAATGCACTAAATACCTTTAGTATGGTTATGGGTGCATTTGTATTGGCATTTGTGGTATGGATTGTAGTGGGGTATTCATTGGCATTTGGAACCAGTGGAACAGCTTCTATTCAAAACTTTATTGGTGGTTTTGGCAATATAATGCTCAATGATATTAAGTGGGACGCATTAAGTGGAACTTATCCTACTTATGTATTTATTGCCTTCCAAGGTACGTTTGCTGCCATTACCGTTGCGATTGCGAGTGGTTCAGTAATTGGGCGTATGAAGTTTTCAACATGGATGATAGTTGTCGCTTTATGGGGAATTTTGGTTTATGCTCCTATTACCCACATGGTATGGGGTGGAGATGGTGCTTTACTTTTTGATGCAGGTGCCTTAGACTTTGCTGGGGGTACCGTTGTACATATGAACGGTGGTCTTGCAGGTTTGGTTCTTGCTATTTTAGTTGGTAAAAGAATTGGTGTAAATACCACAGCGATGAAACCTTTTTCAATCCTTTTAACAGCCGTGGGTGCTGCCTTATTATGGTTTGGTTGGTATGGATTTAATGCTGGTTCTGCATTTGGAGCTAATGCCGTTGCAGGTTTAGCTCTCCTTACCACAACCATTGCAACAGCAGCAGCTGGTCTTACTTGGATGCTTATTGAGTGGCTTGTCTATAAAAAACCTACACTTCTTGGTGTGGCATCTGGAATTGTAGCTGGATTGGTAGCCATTACACCTGCTGCTGGTTTTGTAGGTGTTAGTGGTGCATTTGTCATTGGTATTGTAGGTTCAGTAATTGGTTTCTTTGGGGTAGTTAAACTCAAAGCCATCTTTAAATATGATGACTCTCTTGATGCCTTTGGTATTCACTTCTTAGCAGGTCTTTGGGGTGCATTGGCTACGCCTTTCTTTGCACTTCAAAATACAGATACTCTATGGGACGGTCCATTAAAAGAGTCTATTACAAATGGTCAAGCACCTGATGTTATGGGACAATTTATGGTTCAACTTGAATCGGTGCTTATTGTTGGTGCATGGACATTGGTTGGTACAGTGATTGTTTACTTCATCGCTTCGGCACTTACAGGTGGTGGACGTGTTGATACAGAGAGTGAAGAGATTGGTCTTGATGAATCCATTCATGGAGAAAGAGGAATAAACCTTTAAGAGGTTTATTTCATAATATTTAAAGGATACAAATATGAGAAAAATAGAAGCAGTTATTAAGCCGTTTAAACTAGAAG
The DNA here is from genome assembly GCA_026985655.1 of Campylobacteraceae bacterium. Taxonomy (GTDB): domain Bacteria; phylum Campylobacterota; class Campylobacteria; order Campylobacterales; family Sulfurovaceae; genus UBA1140. The sequence continues at coordinate 6,900 of JALSQB010000158.1, forward strand.
AGGTAAAAGAAGCATTGGTAGAGGCAGGAATTGAGGGTATGACCATTTCTGAAGTAAAAGGTTATGGTCGCCAGCAAGGACATACAGAACTTTACAGAGGTGCTGAATATGTGGTTGAATTTATTCCTAAAGTTAAGATTGAAATTGTGGTAAGCTCAGAAGAGTTTGCAACAACGGCAATTAATATTATTAAAGAGACGGCACACACAGGTAAAATTGGTGATGGTAAAATCTTTGTATCAGAAATCTCTAACGTTGTGAGAATTCGTACAGGTGAAGAAGATACCGAAGCCCTTTAAAACATAAAATCGAAGTAGTTTACTTCGATTTTTTCTTATGCTAAACCCTCACTTTTTTATTTTCCCTTTTTCACGCTTGTTAAAAAAATATTTTTGAATTCCTAGATAATGATGCTACAATAGTAAAAAATCTCTAGCAAAAAGATAAATATACTATGAATATCCTTGAAATAAAAGCATTAACCTTACATATAAATCAACAAGTACTTCTTAATGCGATAAGTTTTACCATTAAAAGAGGTGAAATTTTTGCTTTAGTTGGAGAGTCGGGAAGTGGAAAATCTTTGACTTCTTTAGCCATAATGCGACTACTCCCTGAAGCATTAAAGGTCAGAAATGGCGATATTGTGTTTAATGATAGCTCTTTATTCTCTTTAACTGAATTGGAAATGCAAAGGATACGTGGGGCTAAGATCGCTATGATATTTCAAGAACCTATGACAGCACTTAACCCTGTGATGAGCATTGGGGAACAGGTTGCTGAAGTTATTCATCTACATTTGGGCTTAGAGAAGCGATTGCTTAAAACAAAAGTGATAGAACTTTTTGAAGAGGTCGCCTTACCGAATGCACAAGAGCGTTATGCTTGGTATCCACATCAGCTTTCTGGTGGGCAAAAACAACGGGTTATGATTGCTATGGCATTGGCGTGTGAACCAGAACTGTTAATTGCAGATGAACCAACCACAGCACTTGATGTGACCATTCAAGCACAAGTGTTAGCACTACTTAAAACCATACAGAAAAAAAGAGAACTCTCTATTTTGTTCATTACGCATGATATGGGTGTGGTGTCTCAAATGGCAGATACCATTGCCATTATGAAGCAAGGTGAGATTTTGGAGACAGCATCACGTGACAACTTTTTTAATAATCCCAAACAAGATTATACTAAGCGTTTACTTCAAGATGCACTTCCCTCTACTCAATCCAGACAAAGCAGAGGGCAGAAACACGACTTACTGCAAATAAAAAACTTAAAAGTCTATTTTCCTATTAAAAAAGGTTTTTTTAAACGGACAGTAGGCAATACAAAAGCAGTTGATGGGGTATCATTGAGTATTTCTAAAGGTAAAACTTTGGCATTGGTAGGTGAGTCAGGTTCGGGAAAAAGTACCATTGGAACAGCAATTTTGCGTCTATTAAACATTACGGAGGGGGAAATATGGTTTAATGGTGTAGTGTTAAGTAGCCTTTCTCAAAAAGAGATGTTAAAGTACAGAGGAAAAATTCAAATAATTTTTCAAGACCCCTATTCGGCACTGAATCCTCGCATGACCATTGGCGAGATTATCCGTGAGGGAATGGTGAGTTTAAAAGTGGGTAGTCAAGATAAAAATGTGCAAGATAGTAAGATTAAAGCCTTATTGCTAAAGGTGGGATTAGGTGCTGAACATTTTTATCGTTATCCTCATGAATTTTCAGGTGGGCAACGTCAGCGTATTGGAATTGCTAGGGCTTTGGCAGTTGAACCTGAGTTGATTGTTTGTGATGAGCCAACTTCAGCATTAGATGTAACGGTAAGGGCTGATATTTTGAAACTTTTAAAGCGTTTGCAAGAGGAGCAGGGCTTGTCGTATCTGTTTATTACGCACGATTTGTCTATTATTAGAACCATAGCCGATGAAGTAGCCGTTATGAAAGAGGGAAAAATAGTAGAGATGGGCTTAGTGGAAGAGGTGATGGATAATGCTCAACACGCCTACACTAAAAAGCTTCTAGCCTCTGCTCCACAATTAACAACACAGAGATGATATTCTAAGTGTATAAATAAGATACTAAAAATTAAAAAGAAAGAGAGAATAGATGATGTTGAAAAAAAGTTTGTTATTTTTAGTGACTTTAGTGTTTATTGCTTGTGGAGAGTATCAAGACCCCTCTCAAAAAACTAGTATAGAACCTGAACAAAATAATAGCGTAACGGTAACTTTATCAGGAAAGATAACTTATGATTTTGTACCCTTTAAAAGTGGGGGTAGGGCTGGATTAGACTATAACAATATTAGTAAAAAACCTGTACGTGGAGTAATGGTAGAGATTATAGACAGAGCAGGTAAAATAGTTAAAAAAACCAAAACGGATAATTTGGGTCATTATGCAGTAACTGTTACCGCAAAACAAGTTAAAGTACGTGTGTTGGCAAAGCTCTATCAGTCAAAAAGTAGTGCTAAAGCAAGTTGGGATTTTGAAGTAAAAGACAATACCAATAGAAATGCACTGTATGTCATGGACGGAAAGATGGCAAATTTAGGGAACAAAAGTACTCAAACACGAAACTTAAATGCCAGTTCAGGTTGGAATGGTACACGCTATGGTAGCACCAGAGTCGCTGCTCCTTTTGCTATTTTAGATGTTATCTATCAAGGTGTTCAAAAAGTTGTCACCGCCCAAAGTGATGCTGTTTTTTCACCTTTAAATGTTTTTTGGTCAAAAAAGAATATTGGAGCAAGTGGAGATAGAAGTTTAGGTCAAATTATTACCTCTCATTATGATGGTACGGCACTCTATATTTTAGGGGCAGAAAACTCTGATACCGATGAGTATGATGCTGGAATCATTGCCCATGAGTGGGGGCATTATTATGAGTCTCAATTTTCACGTGCAGATAACATAGGGGGGTCCCATGGCGTAGATGATATGCTTGACATGCGTGTGGCATTTGGAGAAGGGTTTGGTAATGCTTTTTCTTCTATTATCCGTGATGACCCTTTATACATTGATAGTATAGATACCAGACAATCAAGTAGTTTTGTTGTGAATCTTGAAACGGATAATGGTGCTAGGCATAAAGGGTGGTACTCTGAGGGTTCTATTGGTAGAATTTTATATGATATTTATGATAAGAATGAAGATACAGGGGATACCCTCTCTTTAGGATTTGCAAAACTTCATCATCTCTTTATAGGTGCTGAAAAGAATACCCCTGCTTTTACGAGTATATTTACTTTTATTACCGCATTAAAGGCTGAAAATCCAGAGTATGCGAGTGAAATTGATGCGATTACCTTAAGTGAAGATATTCAAGCGATTAACGATATTTATGGAACAGGTAGAGCCAATAGGGCAAGTCAAAATGCCAATCCATTATATAGTAGTTTATTTGTAGGTAATTCGGTGGAGCTTGTAACGAATACTTCTGCCTTAGGTGCATCAGCTTCTGCTGAGAATAAATTGGGAGCGTATAATTTTGTTAAGTTTAAAATTACCTCTCCAGGAAGTTATACTCTTAGTGTTCGCACAGTAGATGGTTCATCACTTGACCCTGATTTCTTTCTCTATACAGGAGCATCAAATCTACCTATTGCACAAACAGAAGAACCAGGCACAAGCGATAGCATAAGCCAAGAGCTAAGTGTAGGAAAATACCGAATGGCAATTATTATTTATGATGGTGCTGATGTCAGTCGTGTTTCTGGTAGATTTAAAATAACATTAAAGAAAAATTAAAACATAAAACAAAAAGGAAAATAAAAATGAAAATGAAAAGAATAAAAATAGTATTAACAGCAACGCTTTTAAGTAGTGTAACACTTATGGCAATGACAGCCAAAGTAAATGATGCAAACAAAGTTGTTTATGAGGTTCTTGAAGGAAGTAGTAGCAGTGTTAAGGGAAAACCCAGTTTAAATGCTGAAGTAAAGTACAAATCGCAACATGTCGATGTAGGGGTGAGTGCTGATGTAAACATCACCATTAATACGGCTTTAACCAAAGGGATTTTAAACGTAAATTTAAGACCTCTTAAAGAGAATAGGCTTGATGTGGCTGAAAAAGATTTGAAATTTACATTAAGAAAAGGAAAAAATAGTTTTCCAATTAATTTTCAAGTTTCATCTCAAGAAAATGGCATACATTATATTAACCTTACTTTATCGGTTAAGGGCGAAGGAGTGAAAGTTGTAGCAATCCCTGTGAATGTGGGTAGTGTTTCTAAGAAAATAGATAATAAATCCATCGAAAAAACAGAGAATGGTGTGGTTTCAGTCTCTTCAGCCGAAGAAGAGATTAAATAAAATTTGGTTTTTATTGTGTTATTATGCTATTATTATTAAGAATAATAGGAAAAGGTAATATGCATGAGTAAACTAATAAAACCTATCGAGTATGCTTCATTAAAAGGAATATCTCGCCAAGCTGTTTATGCGAAGATTAAAAAGGGTACTTTAAATTCTAAAACGGTTGAGGGTAAGATGTATATTGTGGTAGATGAGGTCGAAAGCAAAGAAGAACAAGCTAAAGAACCTGTTGAAAAAGTAGCCCCTCATTTGATTGATGTTAAAGAGTTATTAAGCTCAAAAGACCAAACTATCTCTGTATTGCAAGAGAGTATCTCTGATTTAAAACACACCAATACAGAGATTAATACAACTTTACGTGGTGAAATTGAACTTTTGAAACAAGTTTTTTCTGAAATGCGTAATCTGTACGTTAAACAAGTTGATTACATGGTAATAGATAAACAAAAAGAGTTAGAGAAACAATCAGCTCCTATTGAAGCGATAGCCTTAAAAGAGAGTCAAGATGAAGAGTGTTGGATTACCTTAGATGAGTTTTTTGAACGTTGTAACATTAGTAAAGAGAAACGAAAAATAAAAGTGGTTAAACGTTTACGAAAAGCATTTATGCAAAATGATGAACGTATTAAGATGCAAGAAGATACGATTTACTTAAGTTGCTATCATTTTTATGAGGATATTTTAAATAAAAAGTGAATTTTATAGGCATCTTTATTACTTTTAAATGAAACTTAAACTTTTTAATAAAGTATTTAAGTTATATATATTATTATCTTAAGAATAAAAATCTTAAGGGGAAGTTGATGAATATGATTGAAGTACATTTGAACTCATTGACCATAGTGGGCATTGTTATTTTAGTTGTGGCAACGACACTTCTTGGCGTATTTTTTCTTAAAGATGAGCTTTCTTAGGATATAATCTTTCTAAAAAGAGATACAATGCTTTATCCTACTTTCCCACCTAATACAACCTCCCTTCTTTCTAAATATCTTACGCAAGAGATTTTTGATGAACTTAAAGAGAAAAAAACAGCCTATGGCTTTACTCTGGCAAAAGCAATTAATTCAGGTATTGAAAATAGTGACTCCGATATTGGTGTTTATGCAGGAGATGAAGAGAGTTATGAGCTTTTTGCACCTTTGTTTAACAAAATTATTGAAGATTATCATGGATTTAGTAGTGCCTCAAGCCATAGAAGTAATTTAGATACGAATAACTTAAAGATAAAAGCACTTGATGATGAGTATATCCTCTCTACACGCATTAGAGTGGGACGGAACTTAGAAGGTTTTCCTTTAGGCACAATTATTTCAAAAGCAGCGCGTAATGAGGTTGAACAGTTAGTAGCTAGAGCATTAAATACCTTAGATGCAGAATTAAAAGGTGTGTATTATCCTTTAGAGGGCATGAGCAAAGAGGTACAAGAGCGACTCATTAAAGAACATTTTCTTTTTAAAGAGGGGGACCGTTTTTTAGAATCAGCAGGACTAAACCGAGATTGGGGAGAGGGTCGAGGGATTTATCATAACTATGAAAAAACTTTCTTAGTATGGCTTAATGAAGAGGATCAGCTTCGTATTATCTCTATGCAACAAGGGGGTGATGTTTTAGCTGTCTTTAGACGTTTGGTCAAAGCCTTAGAAGCACTTGAAAAGCACTTGGCTTTCTCTTACTCTAAGCGTTTAGGTTATATTGCCTCTTGCCCTACTAATTTAGGAACTTCTATGAGAGCCAGTGTTCATATTAAGTTGCCAAAACTCGCTAAAGATAGCGTAAAGTTGCATGCTATTGCAGAAAAATATCAACTACAAATTCGTGGGGTAAATGGAGAACATTCTGAAAGTAAAGAGGGCATTTTTGATATTTCGAACCGTCGTCGCCTAGGAGTCACTGAAGTAGAAGCCATAGAAGCGTTAGTTGAAGGGATTTCAGCATTAATTA
>JALSQB010000159.1 GCA_026985655.1 Campylobacteraceae bacterium
CGTGGGGTAAATGGAGAACATTCTGAAAGTAAAGAGGGCATTTTTGATATTTCGAACCGTCGTCGCCTAGGAGTCACTGAAGTAGAAGCCATAGAAGCGTTAGTTGAAGGGATTTCAGCATTAATTAGAGTGGAACAAAGCCAATAAACTTTAAAATATGTCAATTTGACATATTTGTTGCATTTTTAAAGTAACTTCTTTATAATAAAATCATATAAAGGATTGACGATGAACCATAAATTAAATAATATAAGTATTGGAAATCAAAATGAAACAGTGGCAAGTGACTTTTTAGAAACAGAAGGGTTTACAGTTGTTGCACGAAACTATTATGCACGAAAATTAGGGGAGATAGACATTATTGCCATGCAAGATGGTGTTTTACATTTTATTGAAGTAAAATCAGCCCAAGCAGATTTTGACCCTATTTATAATTTTACCCCTGCAAAACAACGAAAAGTAATTAACTCAGCGTACTACTATATGAAAGCACATAACTTAGACATGGTTTTTTCCATTGACTTGATTGTGGTACGTTGGAGTGAGGTTGAGTTTTTGGAAAATGTAACAATGTAAATGTAAAGGGAAAAGCTACTCTAAAAACATATATTAACGTGATATTACATAATAAATTTTTCTTTGTATGTTCTATAATATAAATTGTAAAATATAATTTTATTTTTAAGAAATTTTAAAGAAATTTAAATTTTATGCCTACTTTCCAAAGTTTTGTTGCTATAATATTCCTATGAGAGTTACATTATTTTTCCCTTTTTTTAAGTAGCTCTCATACGATGACTTTTAACTTTATATTTTATCCCTCCCTTTTTTGAACTCACTATTTGAGACCGTTAAGAGTTGTCGAAAACCTAAATCCTAACAATAATCTAAAACTATTTCGTTATAATAATCTAAAATAGATAAACAGGAAATATGTATTGAAATATCTCATTAATTTTATAGAAGCTAAAAATGTCACTAAATCAAAAATCTATCCTCATTTAAAATGTAATCGTCAAGAAGCTAAAATTTTACAATATATCTGCAGACGTTTTGTAAAAGGGATTGAAGAGACAGCCGTTTTAGATATTTTACAAGACAATTTTGAGTATGAGAGTTATGATTATTTAAACTATTTATCTGTGATTAAAAAACTTATGGATATGGGTTGGATAGTGCAAATCTCTTTTGGGCAAGTCAAAGTACAAGAGATTTCACAACTTGAAGTACTCAACACTTCTGTTGCACCTACGATGAGTTTACTCCGTTTACTTGAAGAGGGTTCATTGGAAATCTCTCTGCCTGATATTAAACCTTATACAGACCATTTGGAGTATTTACAAGACCAATTTGATGTGATTGAACTCATACAAAAAATGTCCTCCTCAAAGCAAGGCTTTTTAGAGACCTCTTTGAGTGTAGGACGTTTAAAGTCTAAACTTGTGTTACTCTCACAACGTATTGTGGAGCGTGTTAAAATTACCCAAGAGCCTATTGTGGTGGAGGTATTTTTTAAAGAGCATGAATTAAATGAAAAAGAACAACGCATCTTTTTAGCCCTTTTAAAAGAAGAGTACTCAGGAGGGGAGGGACAACTTAGAGATATGAACACTCTTATTGAGATGATTTCAGATGATGAGCATGACAAAATCCGTAATCGTGCCTTACTCGAAGATGGCTCAAAACTTTTAAATGAAAATATTATTGACTATGAAGAGATTTTAAATATGTTTGGGGGAATTTCACGCTCATTTTACTTGCAAGAGGATATTTTACAAAAAATCATTCACCCCAATAAAAAGAAAAAAGTAACCAAATTAAAACTCGATAAACTCGTAGAAGAGCAAGAACTTTTTGAATATCTTGAACCAGCTACTGATTTAAGTGATGTGGTACTTCACCCTAAAACACGAGAGGTCTTAAATACCCTTATTAAGCAAGTAGATAAAGAGGTTTTTGCCAAGTTAAAAGCGTGGGGACTAAAAGACAAACGTAAAGGGATTGATGCACGCATTATCTTTTATGGTCACCCTGGAACAGGTAAGACGATGACGGCTATGAGTTTAGCTAAAACACTAAAACGTCCTATTTTGTCTTTTGATTGTTCTAAAATTTTATCGATGTATGTAGGAGAGAGTGAAAAGAATGTCCGTAAGATTTTTGATGACTTTAAAACTTTGAGTAAAAAAGCCAAGGTTGATCCTATTTTACTGCTTAATGAAGCTGACCAATTTTTAAGTTCACGTACCCAAGGTACAGGCAGTTCTGCCGATAAGATGCACAACCAAATGCAAAACATTTTCTTAGAGCAGATAGAGCAGTTTGAGGGGATTTTAATTGCCACTACGAATCTATTGACCAACATTGATAAAGCTTTTTCAAGACGCTTTAACTATAAAATAGAGTTCAAAAAACCAGGACGCAAACAGCGTAAACGCCTTTGGCACTTTATGCTCCCTGAAAATGCCGACTATGAAGAGGGCTTTGAAGTCGATGAGTTAGCCAAACATGAGCTAACAGGTGGACAGATAAATTTGATTATTCGAAATACTGCTTACATGGTTGCCGTACGTGATGAGAGTGTTTTTACGCTCAAAGATTTTTTAGGTGAAATTGAAAAAGAGCTAGGCACAAGTTTTGAAAATGAGGGTAAGAGTATGGGGTTTAAGGTTTAATCCCCTTTTCCCATAATTTTTCTAAAGTGCCTTTAGTGCTATTTTAAAGCACCAAAGTTTTGAGTCCAATAGCCTGCAGGTGCAGGACGTGTAACGCCATCATCAAATACAAGATTTTTCTCTCCTCTGGCTTCTGCCATAGCAAAGTCTTTAAAATCAGCATTCATAATATTAGAGCAATGTCCTGTTTTACTATTCATCCAATTTTCCATGGCTTGTACCCAAGCATCTTCTTCTAAAATAGGATACTTTGCTATGTAGGCAACATTTTCACCAGAGGTTTTGTAGTCATAATGGTTAAAGCGAATACGTTCGTTAAAATGACTCTTTCTTGTGGGGCTAAAATCTTGCCCTGTGAGGTCAGTTAAAGTGCCTGAACCAATATGTGACATTTTTTTAATAGACAACATGTCATCACTATGCTCTTGGGAAGCATCTGCTAAGTTATTATTCCAAGTTAGTTTAGGGGCAGGACCTTGAAAAGCTAAATGGTCATTACATTTTACATTTAAACTTCTTAGATAGTTTATGACACTAAGGTATTGTTTTTCAATGCTATCACTACTTTTGTAATTTGGTACATCAGTGAGCTTCAGCGTAAAATCTTCGTCAATTAATCTTGTTTGAGAAGTTGGCGTTTGAGATGTTTGAGATGTTGGTGTAGGATTGGAACTTTTTTCTCCTCCACAAGCGATAAAGGTTAAAGTAGATAAAATTAAAATAGTATTTCGCATAAGCTCTCCAAAGTAAATTTTAAGTTATTATAGCAGGAATTAAAGTAAATCTTTCTAAATTACTTTAAATTTTTAATATTATTTTAAGGTTAATAATGAAAATTATCTCTCTTTTTTTATGCTCTGTCTCTGCTATTACGGCTTCTGTGGTTACTCCTGATGATTATTTGATAAGTAATGATAAAGAAGTTGAGTATATTTACCCAGAAGAGTATGCCCCTTTAATGCCTAACATGAAAGCTTATCAAAAAGAGGTGATGCAGGAGTACGAAAAAGAGTTTGGATTTAAACTTGATGATAAGATGAGTGTTGGAGTAGCTTCTTCTAACAACCAAATAGCCAATGCTTTCTCAACACAAATACCTTTTAATATGCAGGTTTTTTATGGGGCAGGAGTTGGTTATGTGGATTATTTTTCTACTACTTCATGGTTAAAGACGCTGGTGATTCATGAAACAGCCCATAACTTTCAACTCAACCCTAAAGAGAATTTTATCTCTAAAACAAGCCATAAAATATTAGGTAATAATCCCATCTCTTTTTTAGGCTTATTTCCACTCTTCGCTGTTCCTAATGTTTTAGAAAATTCGTTTATTTTAGAGGGAAATGCCGTGATGAATGAGTCGCGTTTTGGTAATGGAGGACGACTTTTCTCAGGTTATGCTTTGGCTGAAGTGCTTGCCATGGCAAAAGCAGGAGTCATAAGACCTGAACTGATGTACAATTCAACTTTAGAATTTCCTTATGGCGAAAAAGCCTATTTGGTAGGTGGGTTTTTTCAGCAGTTTTTGGTGGAAAAATATGGACTTGAAAAGGTTAATGGATATTTTAAAACTTTTTCGACACAGCCTCTTCCTTTTTTTACTTCAGCAATGTTTAAAAAGCAGTATGGCAAAAGCTTTAAAGTGTTGTTAAAAGAGTTTGTAGAAGCATTAAAAAATAAACATAATGGGTTTAGCCCCACACAGGGAGAACTCTTAGCAAGAAGTCAGATTTTTACCCCTTTAAATAAAAAAGATAATGAGCTATATACCCTAATAGGGGATAGAAAATCAGCACCTAAAGTGTTGAAATTTAATTGTCAAAATATGACAAAAAGCCTTGAAGAGGGTTCGTGGAGAGTGGGAGAACTTTTTAAGATTAATAATAGATATTATTCTGAAGCTTCAGCACAAACTTCCCCTGTGAAAATAACAATGGGACTTTTTGACAGTGATGGTTTTTTGAAAAAAGGTTTCGAGGGTCAAGTTTTCCAAGGCTTTACTCAAAGTGGTAAAAAAGTCTATTTTGATGTAGAAAAATCAATCGAAAGCCCTCAACTCTATGTCGATGGTAAGTTTTATACACAGAGTCACTCATCTGTCTATATTGATGGAGAGGATTTATATTATTTTAAGCAAGATGGCGAAAAAAGAACACTCTACAAAAATAAAACAGCATTGGTCTCTTTTGAGGGGCATTATGGATTCGTAAGCGATGTTGATAGAGCAGGAGTAGTCTATTTTATTGCCTCATCAAAAGATGGTTCTAGTGTGTATGGTGTGAAAAATGGACAAATAGAACGAGTAAGTAGTGCCGATGATATTATTGACTTTAAACTTTTAGATAATCATCAAGCTCTAGTGGCTACGGTTGATGCTTATGGTTATGCCTATCGTCAAATAAAACTTACTAGAGGAAAATTTTCTACACCCTACAAAATCAATATTCCTCAAAATTCTCTGATGAATTCCACCATACGAGAGAGAGATTTCTTATCTAATAGTAAAGCTTTAAAAGCCGAAGATTATAATTCAATTAAAGAGCTAAAATACAGCTCTTTAGGTCAAGCACTCTCTTATGGTAGCTACACAGGATTCGGTATTGACTTACAAGCTAATTTTGCAGACCCACTGTTACAAAATAGTGTAATAGCAACGTTCTCTCATAATGATGCACGAGAGATAGTAGGATTAGCTTATGAAAATTCAGCACATCGTCTAAACTATGGTGGGGCTATCTATGGTGTTTTAAAGCATGAAGATAATGCTTCTCAACGAGATGTGGGTTACGATGTTTATGCCAATCTACCATTGATGGCTTCTGGGTACTGGAGAGCAGATGCTACTTTGGCTTATACGAAAGATTACAATACCATTTATAGAGAACCTTTAACCCTCTCTGTAAATATCTTAAATGCTAAACAGTTTGGTTTATCTAAATATGCCAATAGTTTAAATGCCTTAGAAATTTTTGGAAGTAAAGATAGAGAGGTCAATATGTTTGGAGGAACGTATCAGTTTAAACATGATTTAGTAGGGCAATCATATGTAGGGGTTAAAGCGAGTTATTTTACAAGTAACAGCGTCAATAGTTTAGAAGAAAAAGGGATAGCATTAAGAGATGGTCTTAGTGCTTTACAATCAGATAATGCAAGTTTAGATATACCAAGTTTTTCAACTACAAGGTACGCAAAAGAGGTAAAAATGGCTGAACTCTCTTTGGCAAAAGTATTTGATGGCTCATTTTACTTTTTTTCATTTCCCCTTTCGCTTCAACGTGAGACACTTTATGCCAAACAGCGTATGTATGACATAGATTTTAGTGAGACGCTTCATCAAACTTATTATGAAAGTACTTTTGGAACAACCTTAGATTTACTCTTTCTTAATCAATTTTCACTTCCTATGAGTTTAGAATGGATACATAATCAAGAAGTAGAAGAGCAAAACCAAGTTAGGGTTTTATTTGGAGGAAGTTTCTAAAATAATCTTAATATTATTTTTTTAAGTTAAAATATATAAATAATAAAATTTTAATTTTTATAAATTAATAAGTATTTAATATTAATAATAATGTTAAATTTATATTTTTTATGTTAAAATTTATTATTAAAAATAAAAATATGTTAAGGATTGTTATGAAAATAATTACCAATTTATTCACGATATTACTAATATCTAATTTAAATTTACACGCCACAGGGACTTGTTCAGACAAGCCTACAACCGAAAATATAACCAGTACAGGAATTATGCAACCTGCAGGAGCTACAGATATAGATGATTTAAAAGGTACAAACTGTGATGGTGAGGCTCTTTTCTCTTTTAAGATTAAAAGTTTACCACTTGCTTCAGAGGGGATTCTCTCTTTAGCTAATGGTACACCTGTTACAGTTGGTCAAACTCTAACAGAAGCAGAAGCTAATGGGTTAAAGTTTGACCCAGCTAATGGTTTTACAGGAGATGCAACTTTTACTTATGTGGCTATAGATGATCGTACAGGAGAGGGAACAATTGCAACGGTAACTATTCCTGTTATTGGAGGAGCTTGTACTGAAGCACCTAATACTGATAATAAAGCCAATGCTAATATGGCGAATACCTTAGCGGCGACAGATATTATAGATTTATCTGGAAAAGATTGTGCAGGAACAGAGGTAACAAAATATAAAATTAAAAGTTTACCAAATGCTAATGCAGGTGTACTCTATATGGCAGATGGTGTAACAGCAGTAACGGTAGGACAAGTCTTAACACAAGCAGAAGCGAATGGACTAAAGTTTGACCCAGCTGATGGTTTTACAGGAGATGCAACTTTCACTTATGCTGCGATTGATTGTACTAATAGAGAAGACTCTAGCCCTGCGACAGTAACCATTCCTGTTAGTGGAGGAGCTTGTACTGAAGCACCAACAAGTGATGATAAAGCCAATAGTAAGCTCTTAAATACTTTAGGAGCTGTAAATATTTTAAATTTAGATGGACAAAATTGTGCAGGAAAAGATGTTGAAAAATTCAAAATAAAAAGTTTACCAAATGCTAATGCAGGTGTACTCTATATGGCAGATGGTGTAAGCCCTGTAACAGTAGGTCAAATTTTAACCAGAGTAGAAGCTAATGGATTAAAATTTGACCCAGCAGATGGCTTTGTTGGTGATGCCACTTTTACTTATGCAGCGATAGATGAACAAGATAGAGAAGATGCAACACCTGCAACAGTAACACTTCCTATTATAGGAGGAAATGGTGGAGATCACCCTGGTGGTGGATCTTGTACGGAAGCCCCAAATACTGAAGATAAAGCCAATAGTAAGCTCCTAAATACTTTAGGAGCTGTAAATATTTTAAATTTAGATGGGCAAAATTGTGCAGGAAAAGATGTTGAAAAATTCAAAATAAAAAGTTTACCAAATGCTAATGCAGGAGTACTCTATATGGCAGATGGTGTAAGCCCTGTAACCGTAGGTCAAATTTTAACAAGAGAAGAAGCTAATGGATTAAAATTTGATCCAGCAGATGGTTTTGTTGGAGATGCTACTTTTACTTATGCAGCGATAGATGAACAAGATAGAGAAGATGCAACACCTGCAACAGTAACACTTCCTATTATAGGAGGAAATGGAGGAGTTTGTCATGAAGCACCAACAACTGATGATATCCATAATCCCAACTTAACACATAATCTACCAGCTGTAAATATTTTAAATTTAAATGGACAAGATTGTGCAGGAAAAGATGTCGAAAATTTTAGAATTATTACTTTACCAAATGCTAATGCAGGAATACTTTATATGGCAGATGGGGTTACACCTGTAAAGATAGGACAACTTTTAACAAGAGAAGAAGCTAATGGTTTACGATTTGATCCCGCTGATAATTTTGTTGGTACAGCAAATTTTACTTATGTTGCGATAGATGCAAATGGTCGTGTTGATGAAACACCTGCAACAGTAACACTTCCTATTATTAATGTAGCTAATGGTGGAAATGGAAATGGGGGGTGTCAAGTAGGTGATGAAAATTGTACTTGTGATACTTACGAAACAAGTGTTCCTGCATCTACACCATTTGGTTTAATGATTATGGCACTATTAACACTCTTGATTGTTAGAAAATCATTTAAGAAAGAGCTTTAATCTTAAAGGATTGACGATGAATCTCACAGTAGCCATGTTCTTTAATGGCTACAATATGTGCTTTTGTTCCATACCCTTTATGCTTTTCAAATCCATAAAGAGGATAGCGTTCAGAAGATTTTAAAATGGCTCTATCATGGCTTACTTTAGCTAAGATACTTGCAGCTGATACTTCAGCTATTTTAGTGTCAGCTTTGACCATGGTAGAGATTCCTAAAACTCCAAAGCTTTGGTTGCCATCAAAGAGATAAACTTCTGCTTCTAAGGTATCCATAATCTCTTCTAGTCCTTGAGCTAAACAACTACTCAAGCCTTTTTCATCTATCTTTTTTGCAGAGAATGAGACAATATGATAGAATGCATTTTCTATAATTTTAGGATAAAGAAGTTCACGTTTTTTTTCACTTAGCTTTTTTGAATCCATTAAGCCTTTAATTTCACTTTTGAGAATGACACCTGCTATAACCAAATCACCTGCTATACATCCTCTTCCTGCTTCATCAATACCACAGAGTTTATGCATTTTCAATCTCTTCAATAAGTTCTAAAAAAGCTTGACCATAACGCTCAAATTTCACATGACCAATACCATGTATTTCTAACATTTCAGCTTTTGTTGTTGGCATAATATTGGAGAGTTCTTTAAGGGTTTTGTCGGAAAATACGACATAAGGAGGTATTTTATTGTTGCTGGCAATCTCTTTTCTTAAGGCTCTAAATCTATCGAAAATATCTACTTCATAATCATCAAAGTAATCTACTTTTTTCTTTTTACTTGTCGTGATAATCAAGCGTGAAGCACCTATATTAACCTCCTCATTACCTTTTAAAATTTTAATACCTCGTTTTGTTAAGTGGTAAACTTTGTACTCTCCAATACTCACAGCCCCTAGTTCTAACAGTTTATCTGTAATGCTTAGCCATTGAGCTTTAGTGTAGTTCTCTCCTATGCCGTAAACAGAGAGTTGGTCATGGGCATTGCTTAGTATGCGTTGTTCTTTACTTCCTCGTAGAACATCAATCACATATTGCATTCCAAAAGATTGACCTGTTCGGTAGATGGCTGAAAGGAGTTTTTGAGCATCGCTTGTGATGTCAATTTTATTTTGTTCAGGGTTGAGGCAGTTGTCACACTTATCATCACAGATTTTGATGTTATCATGAAAATAGGTGGCTATCTGTTGATGGCGACACGATTCAGAGTTGGCAAAGCGTGAAATGGTATTAATTTTTTCAAAGGCATTTTCCTTGTAAGGTGAATCGGGTAAATCTTCTATGAATGATTTTTGTTGCACAATGTCAGCAGTAGAGAACAGTAGTAGCGTTTGGGCTTCAAGTCCATCACGTCCTGCTCGTCCTATCTCTTGGTAGAAATTCTCTAAGGTTTTAGGGAGGTTCATGTGTACCACAAAACGAATGTTAGATTTGTCAATCCCCATTCCAAAGGCAATGGTTGCTACGACAATGTCAATTTCATCTGTAACAAACTCTTTAAAGACTTTGTTTTTAATATTTGTGGGTAAGCCTGCATGATAAGCTTCTGCTTTAAAGCCTTTTTTCTTAAGATAATCAGCCGTGGTTTCTGTCTGTTTTCGTGAAAAAGCGTAAATAATTCCTGCTTCTTGGGCATGTTCTGCTAAAAAGTTAAGTAGTTGTTTGCGTCCATCACTTTGTCGGTGCTGGGCTGTTATTGTTAAGTTTTTTCTAAAAAGAGAGCCTGTAACTACTTTAGGATTTTGAAGATTTAGATTATTAAGAATATCTTCTCGAACAGTTGCCGTAGCTGTGGCAGTAAAGGCAGCAACGGTAGTGCTTGGAAAAGAGATTTTGAGTTGTGAAAGCATTCGGTAGTGTTCACGAAATTCATGTCCCCATTCACTTACGCAGTGGGCTTCATCGACCACAAAAAAGTTGATGTTTAAGTCGAGTAAAAAAGTTAGAAAATAGTTATTCATTAGTCGCTCGGGAGCCACATAGAGGAGTTTAATTTGGTTGGCTCTTAGTTGTTGTTCTATCTGTTGTGCCTCTTCAAGTGTTTGCATGGAACTTAACATGGCCGCACTTATGCCATTACCTTGTAGGGCGACTACTTGGTCATGCATTAGGGCTAAAAGAGGAGAGATAACTACCGTAACTCCCGACATAAGAAGTGAGGGGAGTTGATAACAGAGTGACTTTCCTCCACCTGTGGGAAGAATCATGAGCAAATCTTGCTGGTTTAAGATGGCATCAATCACCTCTTCTTGTTGTTCTCGAAAACTATCATGTCCAAAGTAGTGTTGTAGGGTCTGGAGTTTATTCATGGTGACATGGTAGCTAAAGCTTACTTGAAAAAGTACTAACATGTTGTGATATTTAAAATCACTCTTAACAATAGAATGAAACATATTTATAGATATTTATACTTTTATTTGTTTTAGATATATATAATAATAAAAAAATTTAAAAAAATACTATAAAATGATAAAAATATTCACTTTTATTTAGCAAATAGATGCTAAGGTAATTAATTAAAATAAGTAAGGGTGTAGGATGTGTAAAAAATCACTAGGATATATAGTATTTGTATTGGCTACATTAAATGCTAGTAATATTGAAACTGAATTAGGTGTTAATTTAGGTTTAAATTCTACTAAAAATGAAAATGGTAATAAGTTTGAAAATCCAATTTTGGGCTTAACCTATCAAAACAGTAAATATGTAGTCTCTCCTAGAGTCGATATTGATTATACTAAAATAAAAAATGATGCTGCATCAGGGCTGATACATGCATCTCTTAATGGGGTATATGAATATGAAAATCGTACCATTCTTACCCCTTATGGTTTAGCTGGTTTAGGCTATGAATATGTGCGTGGTGCGACGAAAGATGTCTTTGAAAGTCATGCCTTTGTTCAAGCAGGAGCTGGTGTAAGTATGGAGTTTAACAAAGGGATTAAAGCGCGACTTGAAGCCAAAGGATTACAAATTTTAGGAGGTAATAATGAAAATAATGAATTTATTATTACGGCTGGTGTGAGTATGCCTTTAAGTTTTAGAAAACCAAAAATTAAACCACGACCCATTGTTAAAAATATTCCAATTGAGCCTATTTCTGTTAAGCCTATTGTGATGAGGCCAAAGCCACCAAAAGTAGTTGTCATTAATAATAATGAGTGTTCCATCAAAATAGATGAACCAGATTTTGATAGAGATGGTATAAGTGATGCTATTGATCAATGTCCTGCAACCCCTTGTAATTTTACAGTAGATAGCTATGGTTGTCCAATTAAAGCAACGCTTCAGATACATTTTGAGACAAACTCTGCAACTATTGAGCGTTATTCAATGAGTAAGATAGATAGGTTTTCAGATTTTTTATTGAAAAATAGAGGAAGTAGGGTCAAAATTGTAGGACATACCGATAATCGAGGAATAGTAGAGAAAAATCAAGAACTCTCTTATCGACGAGCTATGTCTGTTGTGAATGCACTTGTGAGTAGAGGGGTGAGTTCCTCTAGGTTAAGAGCTGAAGGTAAAGGTGAGAGTATGCCAATTGCCTCAAATGAAACAGTAGATGGACGGGCAATGAACCGTAGAATAGAAGCTGAACTCTTTTATCTTCAAGGAGAATGATAATGAATAAAAGAAAATTAGTATGTCTTGTGTTGATAGGCACTATTTTTTTTACTGCTTGTGCTTCAGATAGAGCAGGAAATAGTAATTTAAAAGATAAAAATACTTCTGTATTAGGTGTTGTTGCAGTTGATAGTGATGGTGATGGGATTCCTGACAATATTGATACCGATGATGATAATGATGGTCTCCTAGATGAGATTGACCCCAATGATAATAACCCAGACAGTGATGGAGATGGTATTTTAGATGGGGCAGATGCCGATGTGAATGGTGATGGGATTGTTGATAATGGAATAGACAGTGATGGTGATGGGATAAATGATGCTTCTGATGTCGATGTTAATGGTGATGGTAGAGCTGATAATGGAAGAGACTCCGATGGCGATGGCGTAACAGATGATGGGGACAGTGTAGATAATCGTTATGACCAAGACCATGATGGATTGCCTGATGCTATAGATTCTAATGATAATAACCCAGACAGTGATGGAGATGGTATTTTAGATGGGGCAGATGCCGATGTGAATGGTGATGGGATTGTTGATAATGGAATAGACAGTGATGGTGATGGGATAAATGATGCTTCTGATGTCGATGTTAATGGTGATGGAACAGTTGATAATGGTGTTGATAGTGATGGAGATGGGATTAAAGATGATAATGATAGAGTAGATGATAGTAAAGATAATGATGGTGATGGATTGCCTAATGATTTAGACCCTAATGATAATAATCCAGATAGCGATGGTGATGGGATTTTAGATGGAGCAGATGCTGATGTGAATGGCGATGGAACGCTTGATAATGGTACCGATAGCGATGGTGATGGCATTAATGATGTCTCTGATGTTGATGTCAATGGTGATGGTGTTGCAGATAATGGTACAGACAGTGATGGTGATGGGGTCAATGATAATAGCGATACCGTAGATGATAGTCAAGACCACGATAATGACGGATTAACTGATGATTTAGACCCCAATGACAATAATCCAGATACCGATGGAGATGGTATTTTAGATGGAGCCGATGCTGATGTGAATGGTGATGGCATTGTCGATAATGGAGCAGATAATGATGGTGATGGTATCAATAATAGATATGATCCCGATGATGATAACGATGGACTTTTAGATGCTGATGACCCCAATGACAATAACCCAGACAGCGATGGTGATGGTATTGTAGATGGAGCAGATGCTGATGTTAATGGCGATGGAATAGTTGATAATGGTGTTGATAGCAATGGCGATGGGATTAAAGATGGTAGTGATACGGTAGATAATAGTCAAGATAGCGATGGTGATGGTTTATCAGATGATTTAGACCCCAATGACAATAATGCTGATAGTGATGGAGATGGCATTTTAGATGGGGCAGATGCTGATGTGAATGGTGATGGGATTGTTGATAATGGAATAGACAGTGATGGTGACGGAATTAATGATGCTTCTGATGTCGATGTTAATGGTGATGGAACAGTTGATAATGGTATTGATAGTGATGGCGATGGGATTAAAGATGATAATGATAGAGTAGATGATAGTAAAGATAATGATGGTGATGGATTGCCTGATGCTTTAGACCCTAATGATAATAATCCAGATAGCGATGGTGATGGCATAAAAGATGGAGCTGATGTAGATGTTAATGGTGATGGGATTTGGGACAATGGAACAGACAGTAATGGCAATGGTATTAATGATGTATGGGATATTGACACTGATGGTGATAGTGTTTTAGACATCAATGATCTCAATCCTAATAATCCAGACAGCGATGGCGATGGTATTTTAGATGGAGTAGATGCTGATGTGAATGGTGATGGTGTGTTAGATAATGGAATAGATAGTGATGGCGATGGTATTGCTGATAATTATGATGTTGATATTAATGGCGATGGCATAGCAGACAATGGAACAGATAGCGATGGTGATGGAGTGAATGATGCTCATGATAGAATAAATAACCTTGCAGACCGTGATGGTGATGGATTGCCTGATGCGATTGATCCCAATGATTATAGCTTTGACAGCGATGGCGATGGCATTCCTGATGGGGCAGATGTAGATGTCAATGGTGATGGGATGCTAGATAATGGAACCGATAGTGATGGCGATGGGATTAATGATGTCGCCGATAGTGATAACAACCCCAATAGTCTTGATAGTGATGGAGATGGTATTATCAATGAGATTGACCCTGATGATGATAATGATGCCATTTTTGATGTGATTGAAAATGAACAAGGTACAAATCCACTCCTTGCTGATAGTGATGGTGATGGGGTGAGTGATAGAGTAGAGGGAATTGAAGATAGTGATGGCGATGGGATTATTGATGCCTTAGATTCAGCCATTCTTGACAGTGATAACGATGGCGTTCCTGACCAAATAGACAGTGATAATAACAACCCTTTAAATGATAGCGATGGTGATGGTCAAGCCAATATTAAAGAGTTAGAGTGTGCTAGTGATGGTAACCCTTTAGATGAGAGTAAACGTTGTCCGTGGGCTTTTGAAGAGCCTAAAGGTATCGCAAAAAGTTCAGTAGGGTTTGTTTATGCCCCAGGAGGGTTTGATGTCGATGGTGATGGTGTTGATGAGGGAGGGTTTTGGCTCTCTGCTTATCAAGCTCGAAGCACCCAAGAGGAGATTTCTAAAGCCGAGGTGATTGAGAGTGTGGGTAGCTATCTTGATTTTGTTCAAAAAGAGTTTCATCTACTTAATAGTACAGAAGCGATACAAGGCTATGTGGACACCAATTTAACGGATACCTTAAGAGGAAATAGACTTTCTTTTAAGTTAGAAGATACTAAAAATAGTAAACGCATAAGCAGTATGCCTCCTTATTTGGCTTTAGCAAGTCTTTCACGATATGAGTTTTATGATAGCAACAATCAGTTGATAAAAAATAATTTTGGCTTATTAACTCAAAAACAGTATGTGCATATTATGATGCTTTTAGAGGCCGATTTTAATAATGGAGGAGATGGAAAAACCCTACGTAATGGTCTTTTAGGTATCGATAAAAATGTTCCTATAGTTAATTATGGCAAAAAGGTTTATGAGTTTGGTCAAAACCATCAAGAGTATTTGAGAGATTTAATTTGGCTTATTGATGAAAATTTAAGCGTTAAATTCTCTTTAGAGAATGTTAAGTCGTGGTGGAAAGTTTATCCTGAAGAGATTAAATATAATCATAGAGATAATATTTTTGGAGCAAATGCTACTTTAGATGTTGGTTTTGGAGCAGGTGTAAGCAAAGATAATTATGCGGTAGTTGTACGAGGTGGTAATGGATTAAACCTTTTACAAGGCACAACAGGGGTTGAGTCCGATAGTGCAAGTAGTACCAATGGTATCGGTTTTAGAGCAGCTACTCCATATTTTAAATAATTAAGTTATTTTTATTTTAATTAAGAGTAATATACTCTTAATTAATTTTCAAAAGGATTTCATTATGATGCCAAGTATCCCTCAACCAGCATTTTTCATCTTTAAATGCCAACAATCAGCCCCTCCAGGAATGCCAAAACCAAGCTGTGTTAGCCAACAAAACCCAGAATCACAAGAGTTGATGCAACATCTCTCAATGACGCTTATGCAAAAAGGGATTATTGGAAATGTGCAACCTGTTCAAACAGGGTGTTTAGGTCGTTGTCAGCAAGGTCCTGTGATGATGGTTGAACCAGGTCATGTGATGTATGTAGGACTTACTAAAGAGAAAATTACACGCATTATTGATGAGCATATCATTGGTGGTAATGTTGTTGAGGAGTATGTAATTCCTGAACAAATGTGGGGTGAAGCAGTCGATCCTGCTACACAAGCACGATAGTATCTGCTTAGATAAACTTCCGACAAGAGTTCGCTCTTGTCTCTACATAAATACAAATAATAATCTGCTATAATACTTAAAATATATAACATCACGGAGAACACTGTAATGAATATTACCATGCTCTATTCTAAACTTCACAGAGCCACAGTAACCGAAGCAAACTTACACTATGTAGGCTCTATTACCATTGACCAAGATTTACTCGATGCGTCTAACATGCGTGTGGGTCAAAAAATTGATATTGTCAATATTAATAATGGTGAGCGTTTTGCAACCTATATTATTCCTGGAGAACGCGGGAAAAAAGAGATATGTCTTAACGGTGCAGCCGCGAGAAAAGTGCATGTAGGTGATAAAATCATCATCATTGCTTACGCCTCTATGACCGAAGAAGAGGCTGATAGCTATGAACCTAAAATCGTTATCTTAGAAGATGATAACTCTATTGCACAAGAATTTACAGGACTTAAATAATGTTTGAAAATATGGACATGAGTAAAATGGCTGAAATGATGAAAGATTTACAATCAAAAGCTACAGAGATGGAAGCACAAGCTAAAAACATTAGTATGACAGCCAAAGCAGGGGGTGGCATGGTGAGTGTGACAGCCAATGGAGCAAATGAAATAACCGACATAAGCATTGATGATTCACTCATGGACGACAAAGCTTCATTACAAATTTTGTTAATTTCTGCGACCAATGATGTACTGAAAATGGTTGAAGATAACAAAAAATCTCAAGCGATGAACTCTCTTGGTGGCATGATGGGTGGAATGAACCCTTTTGGTGGAAAATAAAACATCATGACCATTGTAAACTCTATTGAAGAACTTTTTGCTCAAACAGCACAATTTAACGGCTCAATCGGGTTTGTTCCGACCATGGGAGCATTACACGAAGGGCATCTCTCTCTCATTCGTCAAGCACGAAAAAACAATGACTTTGTCGTTGTTTCTATTTTTGTAAACCCTACCCAGTTTTTAGAGGGCGAAGACCTCGATGCTTACCCCAGAAAAGAGGAAGCCGACGCTAAGATTTGTGAATTAGCAGGGGTAGATGTACTTTTTATGCCCAATACTAAGATGATGTATGAAGCTGATGAACTAAGCATTACAGCCCCAGCCATTAGAGGTTTTATTTTAGAAGGAACAAAACGCCCATCGCACTTTGATGGCATGCTTCAAGTAGTGATGAAACTTTTAAATCTCATCGCCTACAACAAACCCACAGCCTTTAGAGCCTACTTTGGTAAAAAAGATGCCCAACAGTTAGCACTGATTATGCAGATGGTTAAAAACTATTTTATTAATGTTGACGTAGTCCCTTGTGACATTGTGCGTGACAGTGATGGTTTGGCATTAAGCAGTCGTAATGTTTATTTGTCTAAAGAAGAACGCATTAAAGCCTTAGCCCTTTCACGCTCTTTGAAAAAAGCCACAGAACTTGTAATGCAAAAAGAGTTTAAGGTAGAAGTGATTAAAGAAGCGATGTTTGAGGTTTTAAATGAGGTCGATGTGGAGTATGTCGCCTTAGTTAATCGGCAGTTTCAAGCCCTTGATGAGGTTGAAATAGGCAATACCATTATATTGGTTGCTGGTGTAGTAGGAACTACACGGCTTATTGATAATTTGTGGATTTAAAATTTTATTACGCTTTTCACATCTCTTTTAGTGCTTGTTGTTCAAGCTTAAAACTTTTGTCACAAAGTTGAGCCATCTCTTCATCATGGGTTACCAAAATTAATCCTGCATTCTCTTTTTTAATGTATTCTAATAACACGTCCATCACAAGTTTTGCTGTCTCTTTGTCCAAGTTGCCTGTTGGCTCATCGGCAAAGATGATTTTTGGTTTTTTAGAGAGTACTCTAGCAATGGAAACACGCTGTTGTTGTCCTCCTGAGAGTTCTCCTATCTTTTGATGCATTAACTCTTTGATTTCGAGTCGTTCTAAAAGCTCATTGTCGATGTTTTGATTTGAAAGTAAAGTAGCTATCTCAACATTCATAAGTGCCGTCATGCCTTTAAAGAGGTAGTGAGCTTGAAAAATGATGCCTAAATCATTACGGCGTAACTCTTCAACTTTTTCTTCACTTAGTGCATAAACATCTTTTTCTAGTAGGGTGACACTACCCTCATTGGGCTTAATGAACGAAGAAAAAATGTGCATAAGCGTAGATTTCCCAGAACCACTACGCCCCACAATGGCGATGCTTTGTTGTTCTTTTAGGGTAAAATCAATGTTAGAGAAAAGCTCATAGTCAAATGAATGGGCTATATTGGTCGCATGAAGTAAAGTTTTTGGCATATCAATTCTTTTTAGTAAATTATAAGATTATAGTAGAAAATTGTTTAGAGAGTGGTGTCAGACACGATGACCAAATTTTCAATCAATTCCCATTTTCCAAAGCCACTATCTGCATTAAGATGTCCACCATTTTTAATGATGGTATAGTTTGCATTAATGCTTTTAGCCATATTTTCAGCTTCTTCAAGTTCTATCCACGGGTCATTGTCAGAGACAATCAGATGCACTTTTTTGGCACAGATGTTTTGAGGAATTTTGCAGGGGAAAAAGCTTTTAATGGTCTGTTCAGTAGTATTTAGACTAGGAGGTGCAACCATAAAGAGTCGTTCAACTTCTATAATATTTTCTTCACAGAGCCAAAACCATAAGGTATTTGCCAAAGAGTGACAGACTACCGTATGGGGCTTGAACTCCTTTAAGAGCTTTTTGACCTGCTTTAGCCATCTGTTTTTTGAGGGGAAGTGGCAGTTGTCGAGTAGGGGAAAAGAGACTGTTCCATAGTTTTTGGCGATTGTGCTTGCCAGTTTACTTTGCCAATGAGGGTGGTCAGAACCACCCCAGCCATGGAGGATTAAAACCCTATTTGACATACGAACGTACCTCTTTGTCTATCTGAATAATCTCCTCAATACTTTTGGCTTGAACCCCATCAAA
>JALSQB010000160.1 GCA_026985655.1 Campylobacteraceae bacterium
TACATTGAATTTGGTCATGGTGCAGTACTCAAAGGCTTAAACAGAAAAGCAACTAAAAAGCCTCACTTTAATGTCTCAGATATGGCTTCATTGGAAGCTACTATTGAGGCAATTAAAGCTTTATAAACTTCTACCACATAGGTGTATTTGGAAATGCACCTATGTGTACGCTACTTAACTTCTCCTCTCTCTTGCATTGGAAAAGTAGTGTAATCAAATTGGCGAATATCTTGATGGTTTGAGATAACGAGATTTTTATTTTTAGCAATTAGGTCATAACAGTCAATATCGCTTTGCGTATCTTTTAAGCTAATGGTGACATTGAGCAGATTGTTACTCTCACTTTTAGTTTTGTTTATGTCATATACTTTTAATCCGTTTGAACCATCACAAATAAAGAGATTGTTCCCATCAACGCCTAAACCTTTTGGTTCCCACATATCGACAGCTTTTATAAATCTTGGATTAGAAGGATTGCTTACATCAATCATCTCTAAGCGATTAATCCCTGTTTTTTGCCAACAAGAAGCACTACTATTGAGGGTGACATAGGCAATGTCATCAGCAACCACAACAGGATCGCAACTTTGGGCATGGGTAAAATTACTTATTTTGATAGGCTGAATGGGATTACTAATATCATAGATATACATGCCTGAGTTTGAACCCACATAGAGTGAGTTTTTGTAAGCAAAAAGTGTTTCAACATCAAAGGGAACACGAATTTTATTGAGTTGTTTTGGTTTGATAGGATTACTAAGATTCAAGACATTCATCTCTTGTTGGTTAATGGTATAGAGGTAATCTCCACTCATGGCAAATCTTGCCATTGACCCACCTTGTCCTGCTGTACTTGAAGAAGAACTACTGCTACTGCTATTACTTCCACCACAACCAAGCATAAGAAAAGAAACACTTAGGGTTAAGATAGTTTTTTTCATTATTAATTTTCTCATTGATTTCCTCCTACAATAACACCTTTACTCGTGTCAAATTCACACTCATAATAATCCTCTTTAGGAGCGTAAGTAAAAGTATTGTTAATTCGGTTTACCACTTTTATTTTGTTTAAATCTCTTATGTCTATGACCAGTAAATCCATGTACGAATCAAGATACAAATAACCCTTTTTAACCGAAATGTCTTTGTTTCCTAATACTTTTAAAAATGCTTTAGGGAGAGGATTTTGTTTGTCACTATTGTCAATAATATGTACGCCTTTGTCTTTTTCAGTTACTAAAAGCGTGTTTTTATAAACATAGATTTTTTCTGCTTTTTCAATTTCTTGGCTAGGTAAAATCTCTATGCCTTTGGCTCTAAATTCTTCAAAGGTCATGTAGTTTAACTCTTTACACACAGGATTTTCTCTGTACTCAATGCCACATCCTGAAAGAAGTAGTAAAAAGGTGCTTGTGCTTACTATTTTGTTTATCATTATGTTTGTCATTCCCTTTTCCTTAAAATCTTAAACCAATACGCATAAAATCAATATCAATAAATACATTTTTATCATAGAGTGCCATACCCAAAGAGTTACTTTCAAAGATGTCGTTATTTGAGCTTGAATTAAGATAAGCACCCATACGTAGAGCAGGACCCCAGTAAAATGACCAATCAGAATAGGGTTTCATTAGACGTACGCCTATTTCTGCACCTACTCCCAACTTTCTAACTGTCGCAAATTGAGGGTCATCTTTAAGCTTTCCATCGAGGTAGGTGTAAGAGCCAAATCCTCCGTAGTAGAAGCCTTTTGTTCGTTTGGATACAAATTTTCGATAGTGTAAAGCAATGTTCATAGCTTTAGAGCCAAAATAATGAGAATAGCCAATGAAATCTGTATCGGTTTTTTCATAGGCTAAAGAGAGTGCCATTTCAGTAGCATTATGGTTGTCAAAATAACTTAATTCACCAGAAAATATTGTGTCACTGTCTTTATTAAAAGAGGTAAAACTTAAAGGATTAATCTCTACTCCTATGCTTGTTTGCTGTTTAGACTTTATCTCCGTAGCAAATGAAATAGAAGAGAAGATTAAGCCTAGTGTGAGTATTTTTTTTATCAAAATTTATCCTTTCTTGTGCTAGATTAAAATATTGTATCATTTTAATGATAAGATAAAATCAACTTTTAGCTATAATC
>JALSQB010000161.1 GCA_026985655.1 Campylobacteraceae bacterium
TCATGCTCTTTTCGAGAACAAGTTCAATACTCGGAACTTCATAACTACACAGTGCTGATTGGGCATCAGCTTTATTGGCAACCAAAGCATAAAAATTATCCAGTTTTTTAGACTCCCCATAGACCAGATCACCTTGAATTAAAGAGTCCACCCCAATACCATTTTGAGAAATTTTTTGAGCATCAGAAGGTATATCAGCTACTAAGAACAAAGAGATATGTTCATCAGCTAAAAGTTTAACGTTTGTCACCAAGGTATCATCAACAATAGAAAAGATGCCATCACCATTGTCTTTGTAAATCTTTGGATTTTGAACCGTAAAATCTAATCGACTCCCCTCTATATGTCTAAAATTATAGGTATCTTCTGCATTACCATTATTAAGAAGCAAAAAGTTCAAGACACTTTGCTTTTGTGAAGGTTCAACAATAAGCGAAGAGTTTTCTCGACACTCTATGTTCATGTCTAATTTTTGATCCACAATATCGATGAGTTCATTACTTATTGATTTCATCTCAACACCCTCAATCGTATAGTTAAGGTAAGCAATATTTTTAATCTCTGTTCCAGCAGGAATACCCACCCCATAAGATAATTGAAATAACAATAAAAAGCTTATAATATATCTGTTCATTTTTCTAACCTTAAAATAATATAAAGTACTTTATTTATTAATATTAACACAACAATATAAAAGTAAAGTAGAAAAAATGTGTAAAAATAGCCAATTTATTAAAAATATATAAAATTTTATAAATAATTATATATTTTATTTTAAGTTATGATATAGAAAGTTTTTTATGGTTTTTTTATGTGAAAGTGTTATTTTTTCTTAGCTAAAAGTTTCAAAAGGAGTGTGTTTAAGACAAACGAAGTGGGAGAACCGACCTCTAAAGCTTTAATACAATGGCTAAAGAGTTCTAAGGTCGATTCATCTAAAGTATATTTTTTAGAGTGCATCGCATGTAGTGATATTTGTTCTACTAAAACGCTACATTGAGGAGAAGAGATGCGTGAATGCTCTTGCACAAATGCATACACTTTTGCAAGGTTTAAATTCTCTAAATCTAAGGAAAAGTCCGTTTCAACTAAAGCATCATCTGCCACCACTACAGGCATACGTGATTGAACCGTAGCTAAGAGTGCTGACTTTGATTGGGTAATAAGTATAAACGCTTTATTTCTAGGAGGTTCTTCTAAAATTTTAAGCAATCTATTTTGAGCGAAATTTGAAAATTTTGGGGCTATTAAAATGATGTAATTTAGATTATCAGACGCAATATAAGCTTTTTCTATTGCCAATTGGGCGTGTTCAATTAAAAACTCTTTTGGTTTATCTTTGTCATCTAAACTTTTAATAATGGTAAAAAGTTCTCCACTTCCTTGTGCTTCTAACTCCTCTAAAATCGCATCTGGATTTTGCGTAATGATAATTTGAGAAGTTAAATGCACCTATTAATCCAAGCTAATATTACCAAAAAGACCTGCGTCAATGGTTTTGTTAAAAAGTTTAAAGAGTTGTATCATCTTAATATCTAACGATGAACCTGCATTTCTAAGATAGAAAGAGTTAGGAACATCACCATCAATAATCCATAAAAGGTTCTCATCATTTCTAAAAGCAAACTTGGAGTAAATGCTCTCTGCTGAACCGATGTACCAAATAAAATAGCCATTAGGATATGAAATCTCTAACATATCTTCTAGTAAATCTAACTCTTGGGTGTTTTTCATATTCGCTAAATTAGGGAACATAGACTTTAAGGTATAGATAGGTAAAAAAGGGCGTTCATTTTGAAGATTGTTAATTTTGGAAGCCACATATTTTGCATACCAAGCACGTTTATCATCGGTTAGCAAAAGAATTGTTTGCCCCTCTAAAATCTTCTTAACGGCTGTTTGGGCGACAGGAACCCAGTCATAGCGACACTCTTCCATCCATGAGAAAGAGGAGTCCTCTTCGCGAATGGTATCGAGTGTCCAAGTTAAAATTGGTTTCATTCAACTACTTATCTAAGTTATACGCATCGTGCAATGTACGAACAGCCAACTCTGCATACTTCTCAGAAACAATAAGCGAAACCTTAATCTCTGAAGTAGAAATCATTTCAATGTTAATGTTCTCTTTTGCCAAAGCACAAAAAGCAGTAGCCGCCACACCTGTGTGAGATTTCATACCCACACCAACAACAGAAACTTTACAGACAGAATCATCAAAATCCATACTTCCTATGTCATGGTCAAACGATTCCATAACACCTCTGGCATTTTTAATCTCTGAAGAGGGAACAGTAAATCCTAAGTTTGTTGTACCATCAGTTGAGGCATTTTGAATAATCATATCTACATTAACATTCTCTTCCGAGAGCTTTGAAAAAATCTCTGCGGCAATGCCTGGTTTATCTGAAACCTCTCTAAGGCTTACTCTTGCTTGATTTCTATCGACTGCGATACCACTGACTAAAACGGCTTCCATCTCTTCTGTCTCCTCTGCTATGACTGTTCCTTCTGCATCTGAGAATGAACTTTTTGCTATGATTTTTACATTTAATTTTTTGGCTAACTCTACTGAACGGTTTTGTAAGACTTTCGCACCTAAAGAGGCTAACTCTAACATCTCATCATAAGAGATAAAGTCCATCTTCTTTGCTTTGGGTTCAATGCGTGGATCGGTGGTATAGATACCATCTACATCAGAGTAAATCTCACACGCATCTGCTTTTAATGCTCCTGCGATTGCCACGGCTGAAAGGTCTGAACCTCCTCGTCCAAGTGTGGTTACTGAACCATCGCTGTTAATTCCTTGAAAACCAGAGACGATTACTATTTTACCTGCATCAATCTCTTTTTTCATCGCACTGGGGTCAATGGATTCAATCCGTGCATAGGTATGGGAATCATCCGTTAAAATCCCTGCTTGTCGCCCTGTCATAGCAATGGCAGGTAAGCCCTTCTCTTGCAATGCAATGGCTAAGAGTGCTGCGGTGACACGTTCACCAGAACTTAAAAGCATATCCATCTCTCGTTTTGAAGGATTCTCTGAAAAATGCTTTGCAAACTCTGTTAGCTTATTGGTCTCTCCACTCATCGCAGACACCACAACCACAATATCATCTCCAGCCTCTTTGGCTTTTGCCACACGTGAAGCAACATTGCCAATGCGTTCTAAATCACCAACACTTGTTCCCCCATATTTATGCACTATTAACATCGATTATATACCCTTCCCTTACAAAATGTTCTATAACACGCCGATAGACATGCCGTTTAAAATAAGTCGCCTTTCGTAGCAACTGCTTATACTCTACGTAATTGTACTCTTCAAATTCTGGTTCATGGAAATGCGTAAGATTTATCTTTGCATCAGCTTTTAATTTCACCAAAAAGTATTTTTGGGTTTGCCCATCAAAAGGATAAACTTTATGTGACCTTCCCCCTTTGGGAAAATCATAAGATATCCAGTAAGGGTACTCTGCAATAACCTCAACCGAACAACATCCAATCTCTTCTTTTAACTCACGCATTAAGGCTTCTACAGGTGTTTCACCCTCCTCTATTCCCCCTTGAGGAAACTGCCATGTATTCCTAATATCGGAACGTTTACCTAAAAAAAACTCACATTTCTGTGGATAATCTGAAGAGAGTATAACCGCTGCGACATTTGGGCGATATCGCTTTTTTGTCTGCATCTTATTACTCATCTTTCATCATTATTTCGATAAAATTTTATCAAAATACTCATTAATGATTGGTGAAAATTGCTTCTATATATACATATCCCTTACTGTGACTCAAAATGTCATTACTGTGCTTTTAACTCTTATGTTGATAAGTTTGACACTCGTCAAAACTACATGGTTTCGCTTGAAAAGCAACTCAAACATGAGTTAAAACGATTTAATGTTCAAGACAAAACAATACAGACCGTTTTCATCGGAGGAGGAACCCCCTCTACCATTGACCCTAAACTCTACGAAGCAATTTTTAAACTTTTAAAGCCATTACTAAAGGTTGATGCTGAAATCACTTCAGAAGCAAACCCCAATTCAGCCACTAAAGCGTGGTTACAAGGCATGTTTGATTTAGGGGTAAACAGAATCTCTTTTGGGGTACAGAGTTTTAATGCACAAAAATTAAAAGCTTTAAACAGAGCACACTCACCTCAACAAGCAATTACTGCGATAACAACTGCCCATGAAATTGGCTTCAAAAATCTCTCTCTTGACCTTATTTACAACTATCAAGGCGATACCAAAGCACTACTTTATGATGATATAAATGAAGCATTTAAACTTCCTATTAATCATATTTCAGCCTATGAACTCACCATTGAAGATGGTACTAAATTTGCCTCCACCCCACAGGTACGCCAAATTGATGATGAACTGGCTTTTTTTGTGGCAGATGAAATTACCAAAAGAGGATTTACCCATTATGAAATCTCTAATTTTGGAACCTATCAAAGTGAACATAACAAAGGCTACTGGAACTTGACTCCCTATATGGGCGTGGGTGCTGGTGCTGTTGGATTTAAGGACGATACACGCTACTATCCGACTACGGACATTGACCTTTACATTAAAGAGCCACTCAACATTCTTGAAGAGCATCTTACACAAGAGGAGATTTTAACAGAACAACTTTTTTTAGGATTACGTTCCACCACGGGAATTAAAGAAAATATTTTAAATAAAGAGATGAAAAAACGTGCTGATTTTTTAGTGAAGAAGGAGAAATTGCTAAAAGAGTATGACACCTATAAAAATACCAACTACTTCATTGCTGATGAGTTGGTACTTTATATTTTAGATTAAATTGACCTACAAACCTGAAGGTAAGTAACGGCAATCACCTTTACGTTGTGCAATACAATATCTATGTGAAGCAACTGGCCCTTTAAAGGCATTTTTCACCATACAAACGTCATAAGTTACTTTACACTTAACGGCAACATGAGGAGGAATGGCTTTAGAGCAAGAAGTAGCCATTAAAGCAAAAGTGCTTAAAAGCAATAGTTTTAAAGAAGTTTTCATCTATTATCCTAGTTGATTTAAATTTAAAAGAAAATTATACTTAAAAATTGTGAATTTATTGCTCTGAAGCATTCTCTTTTATCGAAGAACACTAACTCTTAACCATTTTATAGGTAAAATACAACACTAACAAATAGAAGGGATTCGTATATGTTTGGATTAGGGTTTATGGAAATACTCTTTATTGCAATTGTCGCAATAATCTTTTTAGGGCCAGATAAATTACCTGGTGCTATGGTAGAGATTGCTAAATTTATTAAAAAAATTAAAGAGGGTATTGGTGATGCGAAACAAGCCTTAAATGAAGAGGTCAATTTAGATGAGCTTAAACGTGAAGCATTAGAATACAAAGAACAACTCGATAAAGCGACTGAAGAGTTACAAGGGTTTAAAAACTTAAATCCTATCAATGAGCTTAAAGAGAGTGCAGGACTGGGTTCAGTCAAAGAAAACTTTGAGAAACTCACCCAACCAACACCTACACCACAAGCCACGCCTGTCGAGCCAAAACAAGAAAAAGAGATTACCTTTAAAAAGAAAAAAATCACCGAAACAACACAAAAAGGTAATCAATAATGTGGTCTGAAATCAAACCTCACTTAGCAGCTTTACGTAAAGCACTTACTTTTTCTGTTGCTTCTATTTTTGTTGCTTTTATTGTTGCTTTTATGTTTCACAACCCTATTTTAACATGGATTACTGCCCCTTTAAATGAAGCCCTCACAGAAGTCGGTAAGATTGTCAATACACAAGAAAAAGCCACATGGAGAGTCGAACAAGTAGATAAAAATGCTACCGACAGCAACATAACAACTTCTCACGTACAATCAATCCAAGAATCCAATGCTTTAAAACTTGAAATTGCTTTACGCAACGCTTCAAAAGTGGCACAAAAAGAGCTGGCAACTTTTTTAGTCGAAGCTACTCAAGCAGCCAAAGCACTTAAAGAGAGTTTACACAACACAGCAAAAGAACCACGTGCTTCTTTTGAGGGACAAATCACCACACAGCAAGTTGGTGGAGCATTTTTTGTTGCCTTAAAAGTTTCATTCTTTGCTGGATTATTAGGGGCATTACCCTTTGTTCTTTACCAACTCTGGCTCTTTATTGCTCCTGGACTTTACGATAATGAAAAAAAGATGATACTGCCTTTTGTTTTGGGTGGCTCATTTATGTTCATGGTCGGAATCCTCTTTGCGTACTATGTCGTTACCCCATTTGGCTTTCAATTTCTCATTACTTTTGGTTCATTTCTCTACACGCCATTGATTAACATTGAAGACTATGTAGGATTTTTCACAAAAATCATGATGGGATTTGGGATTGCATTTGAACTTCCTGTAGTTGCTTATTTTTTAGCTGTCCTAGGTTTGGTAACAGACAAAAGCTTGAAAGATTTTTTCAAATATGCCATTATTATTATCTTTATCTTAGCGGCTCTTTTAACCCCACCAGATGTCTTAACCCAACTACTCATGGCAGCACCTCTTATTTTGCTCTATGGTCTCTCTATTATTATTGTTAAATATGTAAATCCTTATGTCGAAGAAGAAGATGAAGAAGAAGCACAAAACAGTAATGAAGAAAAAGAACTTTTGGAAAATAAAAAATAGATGAGCAAAGAACTTTTAACCTCTAGCTATGATTATGAGCTTCCCCCTCATCTCATAGCTCAAACCCCTGTACAACCACGTGACCATGCCAAACTCTTAGTATATAATCGAGAAACAGATACCACAACCCATACACTTTTTAAAAATATTTTAGACTTTTTACCTCAAAACTGTGATGTTTTTTTAAACGATACAAAGGTAATTAAAGCACGTATATTTGGTAAAAAAGAGACCAATGAACAAGGAGAAGGAGGTGGAAAAATTGAACTACTTTTCAACAAACCTCTTTCAGCCCATGAATACCTTGTAATGATACGAGGAAAAGTACAACTAGGAATGCAACTCTTTTTTGATGAGGACTTAGTCGCAACAGTTAAAGCATTTAATGAAGATGGTTCACGCATCGTAAGCTTTAGCCATAAGGCAAAAACGATACGTTTTGAAGAGCTTGTGCAAGTTTTAGAGACAATAGGACACATTCCCTTACCCCCTTATATGCAACGTACAGATAATGAGCAAGATGAAACAGACTATCAAACCCTCTTTGCTAAAAATGCAGGAGCCGTTGCTGCACCAACTGCCTCTTTGCACTTTACCCCTGAACTATTTCAGGCATTTCAAAAGCGACATAAAACCCACAAAGTAACACTTCATGTAGGTGCAGGTACTTTTAAACCTGTTGAGGTAGAGAAAATTTTAGAACACCCTATGCATTCAGAGTTTTTTGATATTCCTAAAGAGAGTGCAAAGGTCTTAGAGAGTTCTAAACCCATCTTAGCCATAGGGACAACAGTGACACGAACGGTAGAGTATTATGTTAGAACAAAAAAGAGTTCTGGAGAGTGTGACCTATTTCTGAATCCTTCTAACAAGCCACAACGGGTAAACCACCTTTTGACAAACTTTCATCTACCAAAAAGCACCCTCATTATGTTAGTTTCTGCATTTATTGGACGAGAGAAAAGTTTAGAGCTTTACCACGAAGCCATAGAAAAAGAGTATAGATTTTTTTCTTATGGGGATGCGATGTTGATTATTTAAAGCATTGATTATCTAATTTTACTTTGTATATAAGCAAACTTATTAATCTTTTTTCGTACTACGGCTAATGCTTTTTGCGTTTTAAGCATCGAGCTAAAAGGTCCAATATAAACACGGCGAACAACACGCTTACCTTGTTGTATCTTTTGAATACTATATGCAAAACCATTCTCACTAATCTTCCTCAAATAGCTTGGTGAAATCTCTGAAAAGAATGATCCAGACTTAATATAAAATTGCATCGGTGTAATAGCAGGTTCTTTAGCAGGTACTTTTTTTGAATTAACCACCAATTCACTACTCATATTATTATCCTGTTTATCAGATACAATTACTGGTTTAGGAAATACTATATGAGATAAGTTTTTTAATGCAGAAACTTTAAAGGTATCACCTGTGGGGAGTAAACGAAGTTTTTGAATATCTTTACCACGTTCATAATCTTCCTGACTCCTAAAACGCCAACGTATTGTTGCTTGAACATCAATATAATTTTCTCTACGTTTTAAAATTTTCACATACACTAGATGAATCTCACGTTTTGACCATAACTTATATTCATTCACCTTTTTACTTCTTAACTCTCTCAATGAAATATTTTTATGCCATAAATATTGTTGCATAGGAAAAGCATAAAAAGCTTGTAATTTATCTAAAAAGTTCTCCTCCTCTGCCATATAGAAATTTTGTAAAAAGTTTTCAATATTTGCTTTTGAGGTCAAAGAGACAAAGGACATCTCTTTTAAATAGTGGGAATTAACCCAACCTTCAATATGTGATGCACCTCGTGGAACACTAATATAACACCATTCAGAACCATTCTCTAACTCGCTACACTCTTTAATAGAAATATCAGTAGTATTAAAAGCAATCTGCCCAACCACCACAGACTCTTTTTTAAAAGGAACATCACGTACATTTAATGATGCCCCTTGTTTAATATGTGTTATTTCATATTTCAAAGCATGACTTAAACTTAGCAGTAGTAACATTATTATTATAATTTTTTTCATACCCAAAGTATACAGAATATAAGTGAAGAGTATATTAAAAAATGAATTTAATTATTAAAAAACATATAAAAATATTTAATCACTAAAACCTAACAAAATCTTGTACAGAGAATAAGCATCTTCCTCTCCAGCTAATTCTCTAATGGAGTGCATGGCAAAAGTTGGAAGCCCCACATCAAGGGTTTCTATGCCAAGCCTTGTTGCAGTAATTGGTCCAATGGTAGAACCACAACCCATGTCTGAACGTGTTACAAATTGCTGATAGGGTTCATTCAATGTTTCAGCCACATTCATAAAACGTGATATTGTTGCACTATTTGAAG
>JALSQB010000162.1 GCA_026985655.1 Campylobacteraceae bacterium
TCAACCATTAAAGAGACTGACCAAATTTTTGGATATGGTAGTTCAGAAGAGTATTTTAATACACTTAATCAGCCCTATACTTATCATAGTCAATCATTTTTAATGGCAACAATTAGTGAATCTAACTCTGAACATATTGCACTTGCTAAGTCACAAGAGAGAGATCTTGACCCCTTTGCACTCGCCAATAAGAACTTATATTCGATTATGCACAGTACGGCTAAAGAGCTAAATCAAATAACTGAAAACCTAGAAAATATTGTCGATCAACGTACCCAAGAATTAGCAACACTCAATAAAGAGTTACAAATCAAAATTAAAGATGCTGTTCGTAAAGAGAAACGTCAAAATGCCATTATGAATCAACAGTCACGATTGGCTTCTATGGGTGAAATTTTGGAGAACATTGCCCACCAATGGCGACAACCACTCAACACTGTCTCTTGGATTATGAACGATACACTTGTCAAAGCACAATTGGGTAAAAGTGATGAAGTTAATTTGGAAGAACTTGCAAAAAAAGTCAATCACTCTATTCAATTTTTATCTGAAACGGTTGAAGACTTTAGACGATTTGTAGATCACTCTGACATTCCTCAAACTTTTAATTTAAATAAAGTAATTAAATCTACTATCTTACTGATTAGAGAGACCCTTATTCGTTCTAAAATTAAGATTGAACTCTATTGTGAAGAGAATATTAAATATAAAGGTTTTGAAAATGACATTAAGCATGTGGTGATGAACATCATTAACAATGCACGAGATGCCTTTGAAGAGAATCAAATAACGAATGGTCTTATTGTTATTCGTGTTTACCATGAGAAAGATGCTTTGCTTATTACTATTACAGATAATGCAGGAGGTATTCCAAAAAAGATTTTAAAAAATATCTTTGAGCCTTACTTTACCACCAAACATAAAACCAAAGGAACAGGTCTGGGACTTTACATGTCCAAAGAGATGATTGAACGTGTTAAAGGAAGTATTGAAGTACCAAGTATTATTAATGGGAAAACTACTTTTTTAATTACCCTACCAGATGAAGGGGCTGAAGAGTCACTTCCTCCTGAAAAAAATCAGTTAGAAGCGTAAATTAACGCTTCTTAAGGAACATACGAAATGGTAGGAATTCCTACCTCTTCAGATAAACCACACATTAGGTTCGCAGCCACCATCGCTTGAGAAGATGCTCCACGTAAAATATTATCAATGGCAATATTTACAAAGAGTCCATTTTTATTTCTTTTAGCAAAAATATCACAAAAATGCGTTCCTGCAACTGATTTTAAATCCACAGGCTCTTCACGAATACGAATAAAAGGGTCATCTTCATACTGCTTTTTCAAAATTGCAATAGGGTCAATATCCTCTTTTATCGTCGCATACACAGAGATTAACTCTCCACGTGTTACAGGAATAAGATGGGGAACAAAGTTTACATTTAAACTCACCCCTTTAATTTTTTCTATCTTCTCGGCTATCTCAAAACTATGTCGATGCACCAAGGGATTATAGGCAAACATATTTTCATTAATATTGACAAAGTGTGAAGTCTCTGCTAGTTTTTTTCCTGCTCCTGTAAGTCCAGACTTTGCATCTACAAACAAAGGTGCATCTGCGTCTAAAAAAGAGACAAAAGGTAAAATTCCTAAAAGCGTTGCCGTTGGGTAACAGCCAGGTCCAGCTGCTAATTTAGTCGTTTTTAAAGCTTCACGATAATACTCAATCAAGGCATAAACTGATTTGTCTAAATTTTCTCTATCTTCATGTTCACAATAGACAGCCTCATAGGTTTCTAATTCTAAGCGATAATCAGCCGATAAATCTACTACTTTAACACCCTTAGCGATTAACTCTTTAGCAAATCCCATAGAGGTTTTATGAGGTAAAGCTAAAAA
Source organism: Campylobacteraceae bacterium (assembly GCA_026985655.1). Taxonomy (GTDB): domain Bacteria; phylum Campylobacterota; class Campylobacteria; order Campylobacterales; family Sulfurovaceae; genus UBA1140. The sequence goes on from JALSQB010000162.1 coordinate 1,902, forward strand.
AACTAAATCACACTCTTCAGCCACCGATTCTACTGATGCTTTTTCCACTGGATAACTAATTACATCGACCAAAGAGGGGTGCAATGCTTCTATCACAGTATCACCCTTAGTGGTTGCCAAATATTTTAGAACAAAATTTGGGTGCGTTAGCAACATTTTAATCAATTCTAAGCCAGTATATCCACTCGCTCCCACGACACCTACATTTGTCATTAGAGTCTCATCGCTTCTATGGATTCTATGTCAAAAGTTTTTGTACCAGAGGGGAGTTGAATGGTCGCTTCATCACCTTCTTCTTTTCCTAACAGTGCTTTTGCCATAGGTGAACCTGATGAAATCCACCCTTTATCTAAGTCTGACTCTTGCGAACCTACAATGGTATAAACAACTTCTGAGTCATCTTCTTGGTCAATCAGCTCCACACGTGAGCCAAAGGAAACACGCTCATGTGCCAATTTTGAGGGGTCTATGACTTGCGCTCTTCCAACCAAATCGGTTAAGTCTAAAATACGTGCTTCCATCAAACCTTGTTTATCTTTGGCAGAATGATACTCTGCATTCTCTTTTAAATCACCTAATTCACGTGCCACATCAATCACTCTAGCAATCTCTGCACGTTCTACGGTTTTTAGTTGTTCTAACTCTTTTGAAAGTTTATCAAATGTCACTTTTAACATTGGTTCTTTTTGCACTTTATTTCCCTTATATCATATGGTTTTAATTGGGCTTATTATACCATATATCATGAAAAAAATATTACTAATCCTACTTTTTAATTTTCTCTTTTTAAAAGCATCGCTCATAGATTTTGAAAAATTTGTAGAAAAAAAAATATCTGAAAAAAGCCCTCCTTCTGCCTCTTTTGCCATTTTAAAAGGAGATAAAGTTATCTACACTAAAAGTATGGGTTATAATGATGCCAATCAATCACAAGCCACTAAAACCAATTCGGTTTATCATGTCTATTCACTTAGTAAAATTTTGACGGCAACGTTAGTTATTCAACTCATAGAAGAGAAAAAACTTTCTTTAGATGACCCCATCAAAAAATTTTTTCCTAATTTCAATCTAAAATACAATGACAAAAATATCTCTATTACCCTTGAAAATTTACTTAATCATAGTTCAGGCTTACAAGACCGAATGCCTAAAATTGCTAAGATGATAAATGGAGAGGAAAATCTCTTTATTGAACTACCTTTCCGACCAGGAAGTGAAGCTAAATACTCCAGTGCTGAATATATCATTTTAGCACAAATCATAGAACAAGTAACAATGGAAGATTTTGATGATTTAATCCAAGAACATATTTTAACGCCTCTTAAGATGACCCAAAGTGACTACCACTACAATAAAAAAATAAAAAACAATCAAGTCTATGGTACGCTTCAATACTTTTCACTTATTGACACGGTTATGCGATTTATGGTTAAAGAGAAAAATAAAGACCATTATGAAGGCACCATGTTATGGCTTAAATCGTTTGACATTAGCTGGAAATCAGCAGGAGGATTGGTCTCATCCATTGATGATATGGCAAAATTTTTAGCTGGGTTTAATGGTAATAAACTCTTTAATCAACAAAGCAAAGATTTATTTTTTAAAAGAAAGAGTGTTCCTGTTCACTCGTGGATAACCTCACAAGAGCAAACAGACTTTGGTATCGGATGGTACCATATTCATGACAAAGGAAAGTTTTTCTATCAACACCAAGGCGTAGGTCCTGGTTTTCGAACTATTATGAGAATTTATCCTAAACTTGATGTCTCTATCATCATTTTAACCTCTCAAACCAGTGTAGATATTGATGCATGGGCAGATAAGCTAATTGATTCCATATTTTATATGAACCCTATTACTTCAAATTCTTTTTAGGATTATACAAATCCCAATAGGTATCAATTGCTTCATTAAGCTCTTTATCACTTAAGACACTAGGACTCTTAACTGAAAAGTTTCTAATAAAAGCACTGCCAATTAAAGAGTTTTTTTCTGTAGGATTTTGCAAATACTCTTTAAGCGAAACTTTAAAAACAAGTTCCACACTATACGTTTTTAAATAGAGCATGAACATCTTCTCTAAGCTTGCGGGTTGATACTTATGACAGCTTACACAAACATCTTGATAAACAGTAGATTTTGCATATATGCCCAATGTTAAAAATATTATGACAATAATTTTAGACATTTTTTACTCCTTGCATTTGACTATCAACATCATACAAAGCTTAGATAAAAATTTAACTTATAAGGACGCAGTAAAGTAATTGTCTCGAATTACACGACGACCCCATAGAAAACGTTTTTTATAAAATTGTTTTTCATTAAAATTGAAAATAACTATTTTTTTAGCACCTGAACTGGCATGAATAAAGTTGCCATTTCCCAAATAGATACCCACATGAGAAACCTTTCCTGAACGTCTTTTTTTGGTATCAAAAAAGACCATATCTCCTTTTTTTAAATTATTATAAGATATGTACTGCCCCACACGTGCTTGATCACGTGAAACTCTTGGAATGTTAATCCCAGCATCACGATAGACTTTTTGTGTAAATCCTGAACAATCATAAGTATAAGGTCCAGTAGCTCCCCAAACATATTTTATGCCCAATAAACTTTTAGCCTCATTTTCAATTTTTGAAGCTACTGATGCGTTATGCTGTAAAGTATAAACAGGAGTAGGAGTAGTAGCATAAGTATAATTAGAAACTATTGGTGCTGGATTATGCCATTGTTCTTCAATCAATGGATAGGTTCTAGCCATTGGTAATAACTCAATAGAATTACTTACTTGTGCCACAACTAAAGGTGCTACCTTAGTTCTATTATTATCTCGATGTTCTTTGCTAATACCCATAATTTGTAATGCTGTTAGCTTCTGTGGTTTAACTGAATGTGTTGAGCAAGCTGTCATTAGTGTAAGTGAGCTTAAAAGTATTAACTTTGTAGAAATTGTCTTCATGTTATTATCTCCTTTTTTGATTTTTAGTTTTTCTACATCTAGTATAGCAATGATTTCGTGTTTTAATTGTGTTTTTTTTCACTTTTTTAGAACTTTTAAAACCTTTTAAAAGCATTATAATATGGGGTGTTATAAATTATATTCAAGTTACTAACTTTTGTTTTATTTTATTTAGATATAGTGTTTTTTATTTAGATATAGTTGTTTATAAAGGAATAAATCATGCAAGTAAAAAAAATATTTTTGATACTACTCTGCTCTGTGAACTTTTTATTTTCCACCCCTAGTACAGAGCAAGTAAATCAATTACTCTCTGCTATTAAAAAAGATGTCACCTTAAACCCGAGAAGTTCAATACATAAAAAAGCCAATATTTTAAAAAAAAGTACCCAGCTAGAACGAGATTTTAACCAACTCTATTATGATTTTTTAGTCCATACTATTTATGGTGAGATAGATTGGAAATCTTTTGAACTATATCTAAGTAACAATCAAGAAAATCATATCAATTCACATTGGGTCAAAAGACCCCTTAACATTAATATCAATCAACTTATGGCACACAAAAACATTACACAAACATTACGAAATCTTGAACCTAAAGCTTATCACTACAAGCAATTGCGTTTGGCTCTTTATAAATTGTACAAAATCAAGTGGCAAGGTGGTTGGGGAAAACTTCCTCCTTTTAAAACACTCAAAAAAGGACAAAGTCGCACGATTGTGAGTAGATTACGAAAGCGTCTAAGCATCTCGGGTGACTACAAAGGGTGTACTTCTAAAGTCTCCAAAAACTACTATGGAACTTGTCTTCAAAAAGCCGTTAAAAATTTTCAAAAACGTCATAATGTTCTAGCCGATGGAATTGTAGGAAAAGGAACGCAAAAACTTTTAAACATCTCAGTTGAAAGTAAAATTAAAAAAGTATTGCTTAATATTGACAGAATTAAATGGCTACCACGTAGAACAAACCCACGGCATATTGTGGTTAATATTCCTGAGTATATGCTTCATTACTATGAATATGGAAAAGAGAAAAAAAGACTTAGAGTGATTGTGGGTGATACCAAACACCCTACGCCAATCTTTTCAGATATGCTTAGTTATCTTACCCTTAACCCTTATTGGAAAGTACCTGCAAGTATTATCAAAAAAGAGATTGTTCCTGAGATGATTAAAAATCCTAATTACTTAAAGAAACATAAATTAGAAATTCATAAAACTTGGGAAGAGAACTCTAGTATTATTTCATCTAAAAGTATTAATTGGAAACTTTATCTTGATAATGAAATCAAGTTCCCTTATCGGATTATGCAAGCACCCAGTGATAAAAATGCTCTAGGAAGAATTAAATTTAAATTTCCCAATAAATTTGCTGTTTACCTGCATGATACCCCTACCAAACATCTATTTAGAAAGAAGAAAAGAGCTTTTTCCCATGGATGCATAAGACTCTCTAAACCCTTTTCTTTGCTTCAAAGTTTAGCAAAAGATGAACCCCATATTAGCACAGAAATAATTAGTAAAATCATTAAAAGCAAAAAGAAAAAAGAGATAAATATTACAAAAGATATTCCAATTGACCTAATCTATTTAACCACATGGGTCAATGATAAAAACCAACTTATCTTTGGTGATGATATTTATCAATACGACAAATATCAAACAAGAAAATAAAAAAGGCTAAACTATGAAAAAAACACTCGTAACACTGTTGGTATCTGTAATACCACTCACCATTCAAGCAGGAGAAGCAATGCCTAAACATCAAAAAATGTTTTATGACTACAATGCGACAAGCATTACAGGAGAAGAGATTTCCATGTCTCAATATAAAGGGAAAGTCGTTCTCGTGGTTAATACTGCTAGTAAATGTGGCTTTACGCCTCAATATGAAGGACTTCAAAAACTTTATGAAAAGTATAAAGATGAAGGTTTTATCATTTTAGGTTTTCCATGTAATCAATTTAATCAACAAGAACCTGGAAGTGAAAAGGAGATTAAAACTTTTTGTACAACAAACTACCATATATCCTTTCCTCTTTTTGAGAAAATAGACGTTAATGGTGACAAGACCCACCCACTTTACAAATTTTTAAAATCTGAAGCAACTGGATTTTTATGGACAAAAAGTATCAAATGGAATTTTACGAAATTTTTAATAGACACAGAAGGTAAAGTACTTACCCGTTACGGTTCTAGTACAAAACCTAAAGAGATTGAAACAGATATTACTAAACTCTTAAAGAGATAGTCCAATACTTTACCCACTCTCATTACATAAACGTCCAAAAGAGCAAATGTCTAAATAGTTTTAGACTGCTCCTTGCTCTATCATAGCATCTGCAACTTTTCTAAAACCTGCTATGTTTGCTCCCATCACCAAATTTCCCTCATCATTAAATGCTTTAGAAGTTTCATACGCTGTGGTAAAAATATTGTGCATAATCACTTTTAATTTTTTATCTACCTCTTCAAAAGACCATTGTGCCATGGAAGCATTTTGACTCATCTCCAACTGAGAAGTCGCAACCCCACCAGCATTGGCTGCTTTTCCAGGGGAGAAGAGTATGCCATTTTCTTTAATAAATTCATACGCTTCTGGTGTTGTAGGCATATTTGCCCCCTCATTTACCAAGATGCACCCATTGGCTTTTAAAGCTTGTGCATCAATCAAAGTTAGCTCATTTTGTGTCGCTGATGGAAATGCTATATCACAAGCAATATGCCAAACAGCATGTCCATTTTTTGGGTACTGACTTAGAGGGGTATAGATTGACCCATCATTAACCGAGGCATACTCTTCTAGTGAAGCATGATGAATCTCTTTAATCGCTTTTAAGGTTTTTAGGTCTATGCCTTTGGCGTGATAAATTGTTCCTCTACTGTCCGAACAACTCACAGGAATTGCTCCCATCTCATAGAGTTTTTCAATGGTATAAATAGCCACATTTCCTGAACCAGAAACTGCACAACGTTTACCTTTTAAACTTTTGCCATAAGCATTTAAGAAATTTTCAGCAAAATAAACCGAACCATAACCAGTCGCTTCTTTACGTGCTAATGAGCCACCCCAATTTAATCCTTTTCCTGTCAAAACCCCTTCAAACTCACCTGTAAGCCTTTTGTATTGACCAAAAAGATACCCAATCTCTCTAGCCCCTACCCCAATGTCTCCTGCTGGTACATCTTTGTGTTTACCAATATGTTTGTAAAGCTCATTCATAAACGCTTGACAGAACTTCATAATCTCATTGTCTGATTTCCCTTTAGGGTCAAAGTTAGAACCCCCTTTAGCCCCACCAATTTGTAAGCCTGTAAGTGCATTTTTAAATATCTGTTCAAATCCTAAAAACTTAACGGTTCCCAGACTCACCGTTGGGTGAAAACGAAGCCCACCTTTGTAAGGTCCAATACTTGAATTAAACTGTACCCTATAAGCTAAATTTACATGTATTTTTCCTGCATCATCTACCCAAGTAACTTTAAAAATAATGCTTCTCTCAGGGACTACAATACGCTCTAAAATATTATGTTCCAAATATCTAGCATCTTCATTTAACAATGGTCTTAATGAGTTTAAAACCTCTTCAGTAGCTTGGTAAAATTCATCTTGTCCAGGAGAGAACTCTTTAATATAATCTAAAACTTCTTCTATTTTTTGGGAGCTTGGCATAAAATTTTCCTTTATCTTTTTAAGTCATTTATTCTTAACAAATTATTTTAGCTTAATTAACTGATTTCATCGCCTATTTAGCACTTTTTCACTAAAATAACGCAGAAAAAAATCCCCTTATGTATAGGAAGACTAAAGAATGTCAAAACCATTAGAGAACTTAGATGAAGTACTTAAAAACCATAAACTTAGCCCAATAGAGTATGAAAATATTTTAGATATACTTGATGGAAGACACCCCAACATTGTTGAACTTGGAATTTTTTCAGCAATGTGGTCTGAACACTGTTCTTATAAATCAAGTAAAAAGTACCTCAATGGTTTTCCTACTAAAGCACCATGGGTTATTCAAGGGCCTGGTGAAAATGCAGGTGTTATTGACATTGGAGGTGGCATGGCAGCTGTCTTTAAGATGGAATCAC
>JALSQB010000163.1 GCA_026985655.1 Campylobacteraceae bacterium
CAAGCCAAAATTTCCAAACTTCAAGCTTTAGCACAAAGCAAAGCGACCAATGAGGGGTTTAAAAAACTCTTTGCTAAAGCAGTTAATGAGATAGAGAGTGCTTTTGCAGACTATGAGACAAGAGGGTCACAATATGCCCTACTTCAAGAGAGTCAAACCATCGAACAGGCACGATACGATGCAGGAGTAGCAACCATCAATGATTTACTTCTTGCAAAATCAAAAACAGCATTAGCAAAATCACAGATAATTCAGAGTAAATATGCCTATCAAAATGGACTCTTTTACCTAGATTACCTATTAGAAAGAGGAGAAAAGTAGATGAAAAAGATTATTATAGCCATCATAACCGTAGCACTTTTAGCAGGTCTTGCCTTTAAAGCCAAAGGATTACTAGAGCAAAGAAAAGAGGAGATATTAAAAGAGCCTCTACCCAAAAAAGAGAAACTTCACGTGACATTGACCCACGCTAAAGAGGGAGAGATGGAGCAGAAGCGTCCATTTTTAGCCTCTGTTGCCTCTCAAAAGAGCATTAAAGTCTCTACCAAAATGGCTGGATACATTGAGCAGATGTTAGTTCAAGAGTCACAAAAGGTTCAAAAAGGGCAACTCTTAGCCAAAATAGATGAGCGTGACATCAATAGCAATATAGAGTTACTTAAAACAACCCTAGCACAACAACAAAATGACTTAGCCTTAGCTCAACAAATTTTTAATCGAAACCAAAAACTCTATGAGGTAGGAGGCTTAGCCAAAGAGCAAGTTGATACTTCACTCGTTATTATGCAAGGAAAGTCATCAGCCATTAGAGCCACAAGACAGAAGATAGTACAATTTCAAGAGCAAAAAAGCTACCTAAAAATCAAAGCTCCATTTTCAGGAGAGATAGATACCTTGCTTATGCACCAAGGAGATTTAGCCGTCACAGGAAAACCCATACTAACGATGAGTAACGGAGAGAAAAAGCTTATCTTCTCTTTTGTTCCAATGCAAAATAGCATTAAAATAGGGCAAAAAATATACCTAGATATGCAAGAGATTGGAGAGGTTAAAAAGATACTCAACCTCGCCAAACAGGGTCTAGCACAAGCAGAGGTAAAACTTCATAAAAAACTAGATTTACCCCTTGGCTCAACGCTTAACATTGAACTACTCACTCAAAAAGAGCAAGGGTGCATTGTACCAAACAAGACACTACTCCATAAATCAGATGGAACTTATCTTGTTCTCTACAAAGATAAAAAGTTTCAAACTAAAAAGGTAAATATTTTAATGTCTCAAAACAACCAAACGCTTATTAAAAGTTGCCCAAGTGAAGCCTTGGCACAAGGGAGTGAAGTCTTTTTGTCAAAACTTGGGGTTTATGGGGAGGTGGAGCTTATGGATTAAGTTTCACTCCTCCTTGTATATACTCTCTTAATAGATTATTAATAAGAGTTTGATAAGCTATCTTTTTTTCATTTGCTTGTTTTTTTAGAAAAAGTAAAATATCATTATCTAACCTAATCGTTGTAGGAACTTTCTTAGGCTTATAAAATCTACCTCTTGTTGCATCTGAAAAATCATAATCATCTAACATCTCATACTCATCAAATTTAGCTCTCTCTTGAATACTTTTCATAACTTTTCCTTTCATTGTTATTTGCTTTTCTTGCTGATATTATTCGTATAATCTCTTCACCTTCATCTGTAAAAAACATATTGGCAACAACTAAAATTTGATATTTTTTTGTTGAACCAATAGTTATCCAACGCTCCTCAAAGTAATTAAAACGATGGTCAAGTTTTGAAAGTTGAAGTGGGTCTTCAAAAACTTCCCTTGCTTCTTCAAATGATACCCCATGTTTATCTTGATTGATAATATTTTTTTCACTGTTCCATTCAAACTTCATAGTATAATACTAGCATATTGTATTTACAATGTCAATACTACTAAATTGTATTATCCACTTCTTTTGTAGGAGGTGGAAACAGATTAAGAGGGCATATATATAAAATAATATATACTCTTATATATAAGGAGTAATATTATGTATAACTTACAACAACTAGAAAAACAACAAATAGGTTTAAGACTACCAAAATAT
>JALSQB010000164.1 GCA_026985655.1 Campylobacteraceae bacterium
ATGAAATTCATACCATTATAGGTGCAGGAGGAAGTGAAGGGGGTAATGATGCTGCCAATATCTTAAAACCTGCACTTGCCAGAGGAGAGTTACGTACCATTGGGGCAACAACACTTAAAGAATATCGTAAATATTTTGAAAAAGATACAGCACTTCAAAGACGTTTTCAGCCTGTAAAAGTTGATGAACCAAGCATCAATGAAGCCTTACAAATTTTACGAGGGATTAAAGAGCGTTTAGAGTCGCATCATAATGTTACCATTATGGATTCAGCTTTAGTAGCTGCGGCAAAGCTGAGTGACCGTTACATTACAGACCGTTTTTTACCTGACAAGGCGATTGACCTTATTGATGAAGCTGCAGCAGAGTTGAAGATGCAGATTGAGTCTGAACCAACTGAATTGGCAAAGGTAAAACGTGCGTTAATCACCTTAGAGGTTGAAAAAGAGGCACTCAATATGGAAGAGAGTGGCAAAAATGAGACACGTTTAGATGAGATAGAGAGAGAGTTAGCTGACTTAGCAGAGAAAAAAGCCTCACTTCAAGCCCAATTTGAGAATGAAAAAGAGGTCTTTAATAACATTGCGAAACTTAAAAGTGAAATTGAATCACTTAAAAATAGTGCTGCGATTGCACAAAGAGAGGGTGATTTCTCAAAAGTAGCCGAGATAACCCACGGTCAAATTCCTGCTAAAGAGGCAGAGATAGAAGCCTTGGAGCAACAGTGGAAGAGTATGACTCAAGAGGGAACACTGCTTAAAAATTCAGTAGATGATGAGATGATTGCCTCCATTGTGAGCCGTTGGACAGGCATTCCTGTGAACAAAATGTTGCAAACAGAAAAAGAGAAAATCTTAAATGTTGAGAATATTTTAAATCAAGAAGTCATCGGTCAAAATGAAGCACTTCATGCTGTGGCACGTGCGATTAAGCGAAACAAAGCAGGGCTTAGTGACCAAAACCGTCCAATAGGTAGCTTTATGTTTTTAGGGCCAACAGGTGTAGGTAAAACCCAAGTCGCCAAAACTTTAGCAAAGTTCCTCTTTGACTCTGAAAAGTCGCTCATAAGAATTGATATGTCTGAATACATGGAAAAACACGCAGCCTCACGTTTGGTAGGAGCACCTCCTGGATATGTGGGCTATGATGAGGGTGGACAACTCACCGAAGCAGTAAGAAGAAAACCTTACTCTGTGGTACTCTTTGATGAGATAGAAAAAGCACACCCCGATGTGTTCAACACACTCTTACAAGTGCTAGATGATGGTCGATTAACGGACAACAAAGGGGTGACGATTGATTTTAAAAATACCATTATCATCATGACTTCAAACATCGCTTCAGATAAAATCATGCAGTTTGAAGATAGAGATGAGAGAGAAAAAGCTGTAAATGATGAGTTAAAACGCCACTTCAAGCCAGAGTTCTTGAACCGTTTAGATGACATTGTTACCTTTAATCCACTTAATTTAGAAGCCATTACAGGCATTGTGGATATATTATTTGAAAGCATTGAGAAAAAATTAGCCAGTCGTGACATTAAAATCTCACTCACTCAAAAGGCAAAAGATTTCATTGCCAAGGTAGGATTTGACCCAGATTATGGAGCAAGACCACTAAAACGAGCCTTATATGATGAGGTAGAAGACAGACTCGCTGAACTCATTTTAGAAGACAAAGTAGTCGAAGGGTCAAGCGTGACATTTGATGTTGTTGATGAGGAGATGGTGGTGAATGTTTCGTAGGGGTGCTTAAAAAGTAGATTCTGTCAGCTTTTTTTAAGACGGAATCTACGGCTGTATGGTATTTTTTAATCTTATAACCAAAAAAATCATAAAGCGTTTAAAAAATCTTCTGTTTTGTTTTAAATACTTTTTTTTGAATTAATTTTTATTATTTTTAAATATTGATTTTTATATGATGTAGGTTATAGATTGATAAGGGAAAAAATGACAAAAGAAAAGTTAGAAGAGTTTATAGCTAATGGTCAAGAGAATCCAAAATTAGATTTTAAAAAAGAGTGGTATAAAGAGCAAGATTTAAAGACAGAGCTTT
>JALSQB010000165.1 GCA_026985655.1 Campylobacteraceae bacterium
AGGGAATGTTAGAGGAGTTAGCCCAAGAGCGTATTTATGTGGAGTGGCAGAAGTTATTGCTGAAATCGCCTAAACCCTCCATAGGGTTTGAGCTTATGAGAGCGTTAGGGATTACCGAGCGTTATTCTCCAGAGCTTCACGCTTTGATTGATGTGCCTCAATCTCCTCAATGGCACCCAGAGGGTGATGTGTGGATTCACACGATGATGACAGTAGATGAGATGGCAAAACTGTTGTGTGATGATGAAAAGAAAAATTTAAAATTTATGTTTGCCATTCTTTGTCACGACTTAGGAAAAGCAACGCACACAAGCATAGAAGAAGATGGACGCATTCGTGCCATAGGACACGAAGAAGCAGGGGTAGAGCCTACGAAATCTTTACTCTATCGATTAACCAATGAACATGAATTTATAGAGGCTATTTTACCTTTAGTCGAGCATCATTTAAAACCCTCGCAGTTCTACCAAGGTAAAGCGAAAAAGAGTGCCTTTAGACGATTGGCAACCAAAGTAAACATTGAAGAGTTGGTAGTGGTGGCTAAAGCAGACTTTTTAGGGCGAACAACGAAAGCCTCTTTGGCAGGAATTTACCACGCAGGGGAGTGGGTATTAGAGAGAGCCAAAGATTTAAAAGTGGCTCAAAAGCCACTAGAACCTTTGGTTCAAGGACGAGATTTAATCGCTTTAGGTTTAGAGCCATCACCTAAGTTTAAAGCAATTTTAGAACTGGTTTATGAGAAGCAGTTAGAGGGAAGTTTAGAGAGTAAGCCCAGTGCGATAGATTTTGTGAAAGAGATATATTTATGAGTAAAATAGAAAAAATAATTAAAGAGTTTGAAGAAGAAAACAGTACTCAAAGGCAAGAGGAGATTAAATTTGACTGGATACATCGTGATTTGATTACGCGTCGAAGTAAAGGAACTATCTTTACAGGACGAATAAAAAGAAGCCGAAGAGGCTAAGTTTATTGCTCTTTAACATTAAGATGAGCCAAATCACTAGGATAGTCTCGGCTTTTTGCTAACTCTTGGGCATAAGCTTGTAAGGCATCTTCTGAAATATCTTCTAAAGATTGACGAATATTTTGCTCAATGGCTGAAGCATCAAGATAGTCTAGTTTAACAAACTCTTTAATTATCGCCTCCACCATGTCAATGGCAGAAGAGACTTTGACAATCTCACACCGTGCATAGTTAGCAATGGGAAATGAGATTTCAGCTACGCGTAAACTAGGGTCATCACCTGGGATTTGTTGGGCACCAAAGAGTGGTTTAGAACCGACAGTAGCTGTTTTAAAAGAGGGGATAAATTGGGCTAAATGTTCAATGGCATTGTGCGTTCGCTCTTTTATCTCTTTTTCGCTCCAAGCTTTTTCAATTTTACTTAGAAACTTTTCTTTGAGTTGGGGTTGGCATTTTATGGCTGTATTTGAAGCCAAGCCATCTTCATATAAAGTAATATCAGTGGTCATGCCATGAAGCTGAAAATAACCATTGGGGTAAGGGGTAAACTGCCCCATACCTTGTGGTGTACCACGCTCTCCATGAAAAATTATTTCAGGGAAAAGGGTGTTTTTCTTCTCTTCCCATTGGCTTACATAGGCTGCTTTAAACTCAACCATACGCGTACATGGAATATTTAACATGTCTTCAATGTTACCCGTTCTAAAGCCAGCAGAATTAATAAGATAGTCAAAAGTTTCTGTCTGCTTTTGTGCATCTTTTTCATAAGTAACTTGCCATTGATTAGAGGCTTTTTCAATGTCAATGACTGCTGTTTCAAAATTGAGCTTTACTGAATTTAAACTCTCCAATGTTAGTTTGGCACTTGAAGCCAAACGAAAAAGATTTAAGCCATACTCTTGTACCAAAATGAGTGGAAATTGTATTTTTTCTAAATTTAAATTTTGGGCAAGGCTTATCATCCACTCATCGGAAGTTGTTGGAATGCTTGGGGCTTGTGCTTTTTTTAGTTCTTCTAATTTCTCTTTTTCATAGAGTTTATAGTAGTTTTTACTTTCGCCTAAAACTTGATTTTTTGTATC
>JALSQB010000166.1 GCA_026985655.1 Campylobacteraceae bacterium
CTGTACCTGAATCTGTTAGACAAGCGATGGCAACACCAACCTTACATCATAGAACCCCTGAATTTGAAGCGATTTTTAAAGAAGCACGTGAACGTCTGTTGAAACTTTTTGGCATGGACGAGTGTGTTATGTTGGCAAGTTCTGGAACAGGGGCGATGCAAGCTTGTGTTTTAAACCTTTGTAAAACAAAAGCCTTGACGATAAACGCAGGTAAGTTTGGTGAACGTTTTGGGAAAATTGTGACAGCGATGGGCAAAGAACTTGTTGAGTTAAAATATGAGTGGAATACCCCAGCTTCACTTGAAGATGTTAAAAAAGCATTAGAAGATAATAGCGACATTGATACGTTGTTTATTCAAGTGAGTGAGAGTGCAGGGGGACTTAGACACCCCGTCGAAGAGATTGCCTCTTATGTAAAATCAGTCAATAAAAACATTATGGTCGTTGCCGATGGCATTACGGCTGTTGGTGTTGAAAAAATTGACACCACCAACATAGATGCATTGGTGGCAGGAAGTCAAAAGGCATTAATGTTACCTCCAGGTTTAGCGATGATTGGCTTAAGTGCTGATGCTGTTGAGTGTATTGGAACGGGAGCTGATTATTACTTTAACTTAGCCAGTGAAATTAAGAAACAACGACAAAACACCACGGCATACACGGCACCGACTACTTTAATTATTGGCTTAAATGCTATTTTTAATGAGATAGACAAAGAGGGGCTAGATACTCTTTATACGCAAACGACTGCCAGAGCAAAAGCAACACAAAGTGCTTTAGAGAGCCTTGGCTTAACAATTTATCCAACCACTCCTGCTAAGTCAATGTCCACAGTCATAGATGAAGATGCTGAAGCAATTAGAAAACTTTTAAAGACAAAGTATGAAGTGAACATCGCAGGGGGACAAGACCATCTTAAAGGAAAGATTTTCCGTATTAATCAAATGGGGCTAATTCCTGTTAATGAAGCTGTATGGATTGTAAATGCCATTGAAATGGCATTAAGTGACTTGGGTCGTCGTCCTTTTGATGGGACAGCGAGTAAGACTTTTAACGAAGTTTATTTTAAAGAGAATTAGATGATATTTGAACACGAAATACCCAGTAAAAGTAAACTCTACTTTGGTGCATCTGCAAAGATAAAACGACAAATAGAGAACAGTTGTGCTTTGGTGCTAGAAGAGAAGGGATTTGAAGAGATAGTGACACCACTTTTTTCATATCATCAACATTCTTCATTTGAAGATGCAACACCTCTTTTACAATTGCATGATGAGAACAATGATATGGTAACGCTTAGAGCTGATTCTACGGCTGATGTGGTGAGAATTGTGACTAAGAGAATAGGGCGAACTACTGCTTCTAAAAAGTGGTTTTACATTCAACCTGCTGTCTCTTTTCCAACGCAAGAACAGTACCAAGTGGGAACAGAAGTTTTTGATGGGTCTTTTGATGAAGTGGTCAATTGTGCTACGGCTTTGGTAGAGAAGTTAGAACTTGATGCCTTACTGCAAATCTCTAATATGAAAATACCTTTACTTCTCAATGAAAAGTATGGGGTAGATTTAAGACTCTTACAAGATACTAAAGTAGAGAAAATTTTAGCCTTAGACTTACCATGGATTGCTAAATTGGTAAAAATGCACCGAGTGGAAGATTTAGAAGATTTAGAGGGCATTCCTGCTGATATTCAGGCTGAGCTTCAACTTATGAAAACAATGAGTGAAAAAATAGCATGTAAAAATTTAGTAATTGCACCACTTTACTATGCCAAAATGAGATATTATGGTTCACTTACTTTTAGAATGTTTCATGAAAACTCCTTATTGGTTCGTGGTGGAGTTTACCAAATAGAAGAGGTTACTGCAGCAGGTTTTGCACTCTATACCGATGCGTGTATTAATCAAAAAATGAAAAAGATAAAGGCGTAATATATGAGTTCAAAAGCAGATTTAATCGTAGGATTACAATGGGGTGATGAGGGTAAAGGTAAAATAGTAGATCACATGGCACAAACACATGACTATGTGTGTCGTTTTGCAGGGGGACATAATGCAGGACATACCATTGTCATAGGTGATAAAAAATATGCCTTGCATCTCATTCCTTCTGGTGTTCTAAACCCAAAAGCTAAAAATATTGTGGGTAATGGCGTGGTACTTTCTCCTGTTGATTTTATTAAAGAGATGGTGCAGTTTGATGACTTAGAAGGGCGATTGTTTATCTCTGATAAAGCACACATGTTGTTGCCGTATCATGCACTCATTGACCAAGCACGTGAACGTCTAAAAGGTGACAAAGCCATTGGAACAACAGGTAAGGGAATTGGACCTGCTTATGGCGATAAGATTGCTCGAGTTGGTCATAGAATGGGTGAACTGCTTGATACTGAAAAATTAGCCACTAAAATAGTTGAGTTTTTTACAGTAAACAGAGCCATTTTTGATGTTATGGAGATAGAAACACCTGTAAAAGAGACGCTTAAAGCTGAACTTGATGGCTATGCCAAAGTGTTAGTGCCACATATTACAGACACCACACAAATGATGTGGAAGATTTTAGATGAAGGTCAAAAAGTGCTTCTTGAAGGGGCGCAAGGAACGATGCTTGACATTGACCATGGAACTTATCCTTATGTGACCTCTTCAACAACAGTCAGTGCTGGAGCATGTTCTGGTTTAGGGATTAATCCTAAAGATTTAGGTAAAGTAACAGGGATTGCCAAAGCTTACTGTACGCGTGTGGGTAATGGACCTTTTCCGAGTGAAGATTTTGGGGCAGAGGGTGAGCTTTTGCGTAAAAATGGTCATGAATTTGGGACAACCACAGGACGACCAAGAAGATGTGGTTGGTTTGATGCTGTTGCGATGCGACACGCAGTAAGAGTCAATGGCGTTGATCAAGTAGCACTAATGAAGCTCGATGTTCTTGATGGTTTTGAAGAAGTTAAAGTATGTGTCGCCTATGAGATAGACGGTAAAGAGATTGACTATGTGCCTTATGATTTAGAAGATGCAAAACCAATTTATAAGAGTTTTAAAGGTTGGGAGAAAACAGAGGGGTGTCAAGTATTTGATGAACTTCCACAAACAGCCAAAGATTACATTGAAGCATTAGAGGGTATGATAGGTACTAAAATAGGGATTATCTCTACGAGTCCTCAAAGAGATGACACAATAATTCGCTAAGGAGTGAAGATGAGACTAAAAGCAAAACAGACAGGTTATGTGGCTGCTAAGATTGGAATTGATTTAGCCAATGCCGATTTTGTAACGATGCCAAAAGGTAAAGAGGCTGTGGTTGAAGCGTGTAAAGCGATTATTGATGCCAATCTTGAACAAGAGAAAAAGCTTGATGCCAAAGTCGAAGAGATGCTTGATGAGAATTATGATGAGATAGAGATTCAGCAAGTCAAAGAGCGTGAACTTTTCTTTATGATTAAAAAGCGTTTAGCACCTGAATTTGGGGTGATTATGAATTATGATGACCGTTATAATGAAGTATCACATCTAATTTTAGATGAGCTTTATGAGAACTATTTACTAGAGTATGAAGTCAATGACAACCAAGTGCGTAATGTTATTTTTAAAGCATTTAAAGCCTTTTCTGATGCCTATGATGCCATGGACGATATTGTCTATGAGAAGATTAAAAATATGAAAAAAGAGTATGTTCCAGGGTCGGTTGAGTACGAATTGGTCTATGAACGTCTTTATGAAGAAGAGTTGAAAAAAAGAGGAATGCTTTAATGGCGAGTAAAAATTTAAAGAAAATTTCATTGTATTTTGAAAATGGGACATTGCTTGAAGCTAAGAGTTTTGGGGCAGAGGGTACAAGTGTAGGTGAGGTGGTATTTAATACCTCTATGACAGGTTACCAAGAGATAGTTACCGACCCTTCGTATGCTGGACAGTTTGTAACGTTTACCACACCAGAGATTGGTAATGTAGGGTGTAATGCAGAAGATATGGAGAGTAAAGGGGCTTTTTGTAAAGGGATTATCGTGCGTTCTTATCAAGATAGACCCTCTAACTTTCGATGTGAAGAGAGCCTAGATGCTTTGTTAAAAAAACATAATGTTTTAGGAATTTGTGATATAGATACCCGTTTTATTACCAAGATGCTAAGAGCTGAGGGTTCAATGGAGATGATTGCTTCAACAGAAGTTCATGATAAAGATGAACTGAAAAAACTTTTAGCTGATGCTCCACGTATTGAAGATATTAATTATATTGAACAAGTGAGTACCAAAGAAGCCTATGTTCACAATACAGCACGTTATTCTGAGACAAAATTTGAGTATGAAAAGCCCAATACTTCTAAAAAGATTATTGCTTTAGATTTTGGGATTAAGCGAAACATTTTAAATGAGCTTACCCATGCAGGAATGGAAGTAGAAGTTGTGCCAAATGATATGGAAGCTGATATTATTATTGGACTTTTTGAAGCCAAAAAGATAGATGGGGTATTTCTTTCCAATGGACCTGGCGACCCACTCATCTTAAAAGAAGAACAAGCCAAGATTAAAAAACTCATTGAAGCTAAAATCCCTATTTTTGGGATTTGTCTTGGGCATCAACTCTTGTCTATTGCTCATGGGTATGATACTTACAAACTAAAATTTGGTCACCACGGAGGAAATCACCCTGTGATGAATGCTCAAAATGTGGTAGAAGTAACGGCTCAAAACCATAACTATAATGTGCCTGAAAACATTGTAGAAGTGGCAATAGTGACCCATAAAAATTTGTTTGACAACACCATTGAGGGCTTAAAATATAATGACTCCCCATCAATGTCCGTACAACATCACCCAGAAGCGAGTCCTGGTCCTAAAGAGTCGGCATATATCTTTGAAGCATTTAAAGAGATGCTTTAAAATTTATTTGTTAGCCACATAGAGCTTCCTCTTTTTGGAATGCTTATATTTGGCTAGATAAGATTTTTTAATCTTTTGTGCCAGTTGATGTACCACCATGGCATAATAGTCACTATGGTTGTAACGCGTAATAACATAAAAATTATGTGTTCCATACCAAAGTTCATCATATTTCTCTCTTTCTAATTTAATTAACATTACTTTTTTCTTGTAGCTAAAATTATTTCTGGGTTTTATATTAATAAGCTCTTTTCTGTGATATTTATGTTCATAGCCTGTTTTAAAAGTTTGAAATCTATTTCCCTTATAGCGAACACGCGTTGCCACAGGTTCATTTTCTTTCCAACCATTCTCTTTAAAATAGTTAGCAATGCTTCCTATGGCATCATCTGCTTGAGAGATACGAATTTTTTTATCATTATTAAAATCTACAGCATAATGGGTGTAGTTACTTGGCATAAATTGTGCCAAGCCAATAGCCCCAGACTTTGAGCCTTTAACAGCTCTAGGTTCTACCTGTTCACGGTAACACATACGTAAAAATTCTTGGAGCTGGTATTGGTAAAACTTTTTTCGCTTATTTGTGCTAAATGCCAAGTGTGCTAATGAATCAAAAACATAATAGCGACCACGATTTTTACCATAATAACTCTCAATCCCAATAATAGCAGTAATATATTCAGGGGCTACGCCATACTTTTTATAGGCTTTTTGAAATATTTTTTGGTGTTTGTGCATAAATTTTACACCTAAAGCTGTTTGATTGTTCTCTAAGTGCAAGCGTGCGTAGATTTCCCATTTTCCTTGTGGTTTATGTTTTTTAGTGCCACTCTTTATGTTTAGTTTTTTTCTATTTTTAGTGATTTTTTTAGAAATAACATAGGGATTTTTCTTAACATATTTGAAAAGCTTTTGAAGATAAGTTTTATTGTAGTTAAACTCTTTATCCATTTTGTCAATAAACTTTTTAACTTCATCTTTTTGGTTATAGTCGAGTGAAAAGAGAAGTTTAGAACCAAGAACCGATAGCAATAACACTTTTAAAATATTCAAAACGATACCTTTAGTGAAGAGATTTTTCACTTTAAGTATAGCTAAATAATACTGTTGTAAAATATTATTATTTATTATTTATTATTTTTAAGATTAACATTATTTATTCGGAATTTCAGCGACGATTACCCCTCTTAAATCACCCTCTTTGTAATTGATGGCTTTATCTTTTGGATATTGAGTATTAATGATTTTGTTGATTTCTGGATTTATTTTATGGGTATCTCCATGGCATTTAGTACAAACTTTTTCAATCAATAGTGGTACATAAACCCTTGTTGTGTTGTTCTCTAACTTTTTAAGAAGGGGCTTTTTCTTAAAGCTTTTCTCTTCTATCTCTTTTTCTAAAAAGTTTAAAATCTCTAAATCCGTAGCATCTGGCTTGTTATTTGGATTTCTAACTTTAGTCGAAGTTCTATAGACCCTTACACCTTTTGGAAAGGTTTTAGAAGCTTCTTTGGTAATCTCACTGGCTTGGCTCGCACAAAAAGCTACGGCTTGGACACCACTTTTGTCTGCTAGCATATGTTTTTTCATATTGCTCTTTAGCATTTTACCCACGGTTTTAATGTACCCCACACCCTCTTTGACAATAGGGGATATGGTGACATTTCCTTCTGTTACATTATGCTCTTTTGTTAGGTTTGCATCAGAAGCAAATGCGATGCTTGTTGTTAATGCTATTGAGATTAAAATATTCCGTTTCATAAGGTATCTCCTATTTTTTAAGTAAAGATTATAGCATCTATAACTTAGACAAATAAAATTCATGCACTAATTTACTCTTTCTTCTCTTTAGGAATACGCTAGTTGTGGTTCATTTTTTTAGGAGGTATTTGGTGCTATTTTTCCTGTTAGAGGTGGCTATTTATCTAAATATTCATAGACCCATAGCTAAAAAAGAGCTACTACATACTTTTAACGCAATCTATTTTAACCCGTGCTTTATCTTTTGATGTTAAAATTCTAAGTTATGGAATGTTAGAAGCCATAAAAGATGTAGAAACAGAAAAACTAGGAATAAATTAAAAAAATGAAATACTACTACCTCTACACCGAAGAAGACAAAGCCTTAGCTACGGCAGTTTTGTCGTATGTTAAAAGTAAGGATTGTACTCTAAATTCGATGAGTATAAATGATTTAGAAACTTTAAAAGTTGATGAACCTATACATTTGATTGCTTCGGCTTCATTAGATGAGCTTAAAAAGATGATGGATTTTGCTTCAAAAAATGAGCTAAGCGTAGGGATTATTCCTCGGAGTGAACAAAAAGAGTTAAAGAGTACCTTTTCGCTTCCCTCTGAATTAGAAGCACAGATTGACCTTGCCTTAAAGCCATGTGAGAAGAAACTAGATTTGCTCTATTGTGAAGAGGAGTTGGTACTGCAAGAGGTCGTCATAGGGGAAGTGCCACCCCTTGATGCTTTTTCTAGTTCATTGGAAAAGTTGAGCATTTGGCAACGGATTAAATCTTCATTTTCCATTTTCAAAAAAATAAAATCGCTTAAACATACACGCTTTACCATTACCACAGGTAAAGAAAAAGTCTTAAAACTCTCAGCCATTGGGGCTGTGGGGGTGGAGTACAACAACCGTACCTTTGCTGCCAAACTCATTGCTAATTATTTAAAATTTAACGATGCACGACTCTCTTTGGTGTTACTCTCTCCGAGTTCCATTTTGGAGTATGTGGGCTATATTTTTCAGTCACATATCTTAAGACAAACCCCTAAACATCTGCCCTCATCGGTGGGCTATGTGCATAGCCATAAACTTCAAATTGAGACCCAAGAGCCATTGTCTGTTAGCATTGATGGGGTAAAAAAGCTTCAAACACCCCTGACTTTAGAGACAAAAGCAGAAGCCTTATCGCTTTGTGTGGGTGAAAAATTTTGGGAAAAAAGTAGCTCCTCAAAAGAAATAAAAGAGAATGTAAGAGTAGAACATCTCCCCTGCGATGAAGAGATGTCGGGCTACTTAGGCACAAGTATTCCTCTGTTTTCTCACGCATCACAAGAACAATACTCTAGCCTTTTCTCAAATTTACGAGAGGAGAGTCGGCTAAACAGTACCTTTATGACCTTGCTTATTTTGGCGACCTTTATTGCCACTTTTGGACTCTTTATTAATTCGGCTTCAGTCATTATTGGGGCGATGCTTTTAGCCCCACTTATGCAACCCATTGTGGGGGTGAGTATGGGCTTACTACGACAAGACATGACCCTCTTTAGTAATGCTGTTAAAAGCATTGGTTTTGGGGTCTTAGCTGTACTTCTTTCAGCTGTTCTTATTACGTGGTTGTTGCCATTGAGTCAGCTTACTTCCGAGATGAGTGGGCGTTTGTCTCCGACCATTTTAGATATGTTTGTTGCCATTGTTTCAGGTGTTGCAGCAGCCTATGCCAAGTCCAATGAGAAGATAATCGGTTCATTAGCAGGGGTTGCCATTGCTGTGGCATTAGTCCCACCAATTGCTGTAGCAGGCATAGGTTTAGGTTGGTCAAATTGGGGAATGTTTAGTTCAGCTTTCCTACTCTTCATCACCAACTTAGTAGGCATCGTCCTCTCAGCCTCTTTAACCTTTTTGATGCTTGGTTTCTCCCCTGTGGCTGTGGCAAAAAAAGGACTCTCTTTTGCCTTAATCTTGGTTGCTATTGTCTCTGTACCCTTGTTTGTATCCTTTGGAAAAATGAAACACAACATTGAGATTGAGCAAACCTTAAGCAAGTTTGAAGCCACACTGCACGGTAAAAATATTCACTTAAAAAACATTAAAATCCATGACAAAGAGGTACGCTGTGAAGTGATTGCATCTGATATTTTAAGCAAAGAAGAAAA